>CAYRLD010000056.1:0-9654 GCA_964424925.1 uncultured Planctomycetales bacterium | reverse complement strand
CAAGGAGCATGATCCTTTCCTCCATCCCTATAAACCGAAGCGATGGGTGAATCGATTGAAGTTGGACCAGAGAGTTCTCGCTTATCTAGCACCGCGAACGGACTCTACCTTAAAGCGATCTCTCCAGAAGCAGTATGGTGGAACCGGGGTAGAGGGGGCGATTGATAAAGCACTTGGATGGCTTGCGAAAACGCAGGAAAAGGATGGCCGTTGGGCGGCCAAGAAACATGGGGGAAGGGAGGAATTTGAGGTTGGATTGACCAGTCTCGCTCTTCTCTCCTTTCTTGCGGATGGGCACACCCCTCGCTCGGGATCGCACCGTTCGGTGGTAAAACGGGGCGTTGAATATCTTCTTGCTCAGCAGAAGTCGAATGGCCTCGTTGGTTCCGATCAAGGGAACTACCTCTACAACCATGCGATTGCCGGAATGGTTCTTCTGGAAGTCTGGCTCATGACGGGGGAGGAAGATCTGGAGGCCCCAGCTGCTTCTGCGGTGGCCTTTACCGTTGCGGCGCAGAATGAGGAAGGGGGTTGGGGGTACCGATTTCGAGAAAAGACAAGTGATACTTCCGTTGCCGGGTGGCAGATCATGCTTCTTCGTCTCGCTTTTTCGGCGGGAGACCGAAGTGTGATCCCAGCTCTTACCCTGGCTCATGACAGAGTGGAAAAATCAACGAATCGAATAGGGAAAGTTGGGTATCGAAAACCAGATCAGTTCCCTCATGGGTACCATGCGTTAACCTCGGTAGGAATGTTATCCTACCTGTTCTCTACGCACTCACCGGATCGGACTCGTCTGGAACAGCAGGCGGAACTTCTTCGTACACGTAATCCCATTGTAGAGGCGACAGGCTCTTTTGAAAATGACCTCTACTTTGCCTACTTTGGATCTCTCTCTCTTCTTCAGGCCGGAAATCTAGAGCGATGGCACCAATGGTATGAGCCACTCAAACGTCAGCTTGTTTCCGGACAGTTGTCTTCGGGCCACTGGCCGTCCTCTTTTGACAAGTGGTCGGGGTATGGGGGGCGAATCTATACGACGGCGATGAGTGTCCTTATCTTAGAGGTCACTTGGCGGTATCCCCGCATTCTTGATTGATGGTCCGTTGACATTTCTGATTGAGCTCCCGTAGAATCCGCGCGTCTTTCAGGCGGACGTCATGTGCCGTAGAAGTGTTGAGCCGGAATCCATACAATAAGGGAACTTATGGAAAAGATTGCCATTATCGGTGTTCCTCTCGACTTGGGAGGAAATCGTCGTGGGGTAGATATGGGGCCAAGTGCGATGCGGGTGGCCGGTCTTGTCGATCAACTTACCAAACTTGGTTTCGAGGTGAAGGATACCGGGGATATCGATGTTCCTCTTCCAGAAGAGTGTGACATGGGGGATCCCAAACAGAAATATGCAGAAGATATTGCGGAAGTCTGTAAGGATCTCAAGGAGCGAACTCTTTCTGTTATGAAGGAAGGGTATCGTCCTGTCGTTTTGGGTGGCGATCATTCCCTTGCCATGGGGTCGATCTCTGGGGTGTCCCAATTTCACCGGGAGCAGGATAAATCGATGGGGCTGGTCTGGTTTGATGCCCATGGGGACATGAATACTCCAGAAACGAGTTCGAGCGGCAATGTTCATGGCATGCCTTTGGCCCACTTGCTCGGTATGGGGAATGGCGGGCTTTCAGATGTCGGAGGTTCCAATCCGCAGATCCGTCCCGGAAGTACGGTTCTCATTGGAATTCGTGATCTGGATGATCGAGAAAAGAAAATGATTGCCGATAGTGGAGTTCGTGTTTTCACGATGAAAGATATCGATCGCCATGGCATTTCCCATGTCATGGAAATTGCGATTGAAATCGCCTCCCGGGGGGGGACTGGTTTTCATGTCAGTTTCGATGTCGATGCGATGGATCCGAGTGTAGCCCGAGGTGTGGGGACTCCAAGCCGGGGAGGCTTGACCTATCGAGAATCGCACTTGAGCTTGGAGATCATTGCCGATTCAAAATTGATGACCTCTCTAGATGTGGTCGAGGTGAATCCTATTCTGGATGTCATGAATGGAACGGCACAGGTGGGTGTGGAATTGATTCTTTCGGCTCTGGGGAAGCGGATCTACTGAGGTCCCAATTTTTCCCGGAGTTTTCCTAGAGCAGAAAAGATCCTCGATTTAACCGTGCCGACGGGGATGTCCATGACGTCAGCAATTTCACGGTATTTCAGATCGCTGTAGTGAGACAGGATCAGGCATTCCCTTTCTCCCTCGGGTAATTCTTGCAGAGCGAGTTCGATCTTTCTTTGTGATTCGGTCGCTTGCATCGAGATGTCGGGCGGGGTCTCTATCTCGGGCTCAATTTTCTGTAGGGTGGTTTCTTTCCGTTTTTTGGAATCATTGATCCAAAGGTTGTGCGCAATTCGGAACAGGTAGGTGGATAATTTCGCCTTCGGCTCGTAACCAGGGGCTGCTTTCCAGACGCGCAGGAAGAGCTCTTGGAGCAGGTCCTCTACTTTTGAGGGGTTTCCCGAGAGTCGGTGGAAAAAAGTGGCCAGAGGTTTTTGGTAGAGGCGATAGAGGTCCTCAAAAGCACGGGCATCTCCCTCCCGGACCTGCATCATGAGTTCGATTTCCCGTTCTGACATGATTTTTGCACTGTACGGTTCTGATTCTCGGCTTGTCAAAGTTTTTGCCCAGCAGTATCATCGACCCTGTTCAGTCGTTAAAGGAATCATGGGTCATCACGATCATAAAAAGGCGGCCGAAGAACAGAAGATACGTTGTTCTGTTCTCGTTGTTTCGGACCGGCATCGGGGTTCGAAAAACACCTCGGGTCCTGTTGCGGAGTCGTTGTTGGAGACGGCCGGGCATGAAGTTGTCTACTCTGCGCAGGTTGGGAATGATCCGGAAGAGATTCGAGCCGCCCTTGAAACGGGGCTGAAAAAGGCCGACTTCCTTCTTACAATCGGAGGAACGGGTCCGAGTTCTCGTGATCGGACCGTAGAGACGGTTCGATCTTTCCTTTCGTGCGAACTGCCCGGTTTTGGGGAGCTTTTCCGGAGGAAGAGCGAGGCCGAGATTGGTACCGCGGCCATTTTATCTCGAGCTCTTCTTGGTGTTACGCAGGACAAAACAGCTTTGGCAAGTTTACCGGGATCGGAAGGTGCGGTTCGTCTGGGATTAGAGGAGGTTCTCTTGCCGGAATTGAAACATTTGATTTGGGATTTGGGGCGATACGAATGAGGAAGGTACTTGATTGGTTCCGCGATCTCCGCTGGTGGTGGAAGACATTGATTCTACTTCCCATCGGATTGTCCTTATTTTCTGGTTTATATGTGTTGGCTCGTGTCGTGCAATATTCAGGAGAAGAAGGGCGGGCCGTTCGATACCTTCCGGCCTCGGCAGACCTTGGGTGTGGAGTATTTAACCTTGCTGGGGAGTGGGGAAAAGTTCAATCGTCCGATTTTTGGAAAAAGATTGAGACCAAAATATTAAGAGATAAGAGCACGCGTGCTCTTTTGAATGAGCAGATGAAAGCGGCAGGGTTGCCTACTGTAGATCAGTGGAGAGATGAGCGGTGGGTAGAAGACCATCCCCTTTATAGTGAAGAAATGATTCTCCGGGGCGCGGGTCTGGATGTGATGGCGTCTCTTCGTGTCGGATCTTCTTTTGAGACCGCGAAGATGCTGGTCGCAACTCGGGTGAGTTTTGGGGATTACCTCTTGCTTCCTTTTGCGGGCTTCGCCGGAAAATTTATCGGCGCTGAATCAGAAGGGGTCGGGAACCACTCTGCTCTAAAGATTCAGCAAGGGAAGGCCTCCTTTTACATTGTTATTGAAGGAGCCTATGTTGTCATCAGTAATGATAAGGATCTTCTTCGGGAAGGACTAAAAAAGAAGGGGAAGCGCCCCAAGGGGACCGATCCCTTCTGGATGACGGCAGACTTTGATCGATCGACAGAGTTGGCAAAGTGGAGAAAACTTTTTGGAGGCTTCCCCATGGGAGGGGGGTGTGCTTTTATGAATGCCGAGACGGCCCACTCGATGCAGGTTGGGGGAAGGGTGAGTGGTTCTTCTCTTCTCATGGACCTGTACCTTCCCGGGGCGGTTGCCGTGAATACGCAGTCGGATGCTTCCTTCGTCGATTTCGCTCCGGCGGGTGTTTCTGGGTATGTGGGTCAGTCGGCGGGGATGCAGGAACTTTATGATTGGATTCGTGGGCTTATTCAATTCGATCCAAAAGCAACTTCCTTCGAGAAATTCGTTCAGAAACAGGCCTCTGATATCGTCTCAGAATTCTCCCGGGCTGGGTTTGAGGAACGGTTTATTCCCTATGCGGAAGCCCCTTCTGTGCTTGTGTTAGGAAGTGAACTCGGGACTGAGAGTCGTACTTATACGGCGGCCGCGATGTTCTTCTCCTCTTCGGACCCTGTTCTTGCGATCGAAGGTCTTCGGGATACATTCAAGGAGATGCTTCAAAAATATGGAACCTTTGCGGAAGAAGAAGTGGAAGGGATTCGATTAATCTACTTCGATCGACCTGCGGACCCTCTTAATTTGAATAACTATCTTCGTCCCTGCATGGTCGCCTTAAACGAGGGTTTCTTTATTGCCAATAATCTCGAATTTGCGCGCAGAATAATTGATGTCGCCGCTTTTGGTTCGGCCCGTTTTCTAGATCAGTCGCTTCTTTCTCACTCTCTTCGAATGATGAAGAGTGCGAAATTTCCCCCTCCGGGTCCGCAGGACCTTGGAAGTGGTTTCCTCTCTTTCTCCCGAATCTTGCAAGGGATAAGAGGCCATCTACCTGAGATCGCCGCTCAGAGTGTTCCTGATGATGCAGAACTTCGAAAGGAGGTGGAGGCTCGCTTAAAAAGGGATGGCCTCCAGAGGTCCATAGAAGAAGTGGATGATCTTGTTCTCCGAGAGAGGGAAAAACGAATCGATCGAGAGGTTCGGGAGAGTGAACGTTCTCTTCGTCCTCTCCGGTATATCGACTGGTTTGGGTATGGGGTGCGCGAAGGGAAACGGGGGCTTCATTTCCGAGCGATGCTTACGCTGAAGTAAGGGTCTCTGCAAAAGAGGTCATTTCTCCTGGGAGTCCTTCGAGCGCCGCAGATTTGTCTGGAACTCGGAATTCTGTGAAAGAGGGGCTTTGAAAGACCACGATCTCAGCGCGTGTATTGAGCCAGTGACTGTTCTGTTTTTTTCCCCCGAAGTGTTCTTCGATGTTCCACAGAGTTTGCTTTCCTTCGGGGGTTTCCATTTCCTGGTTTCCTATGGAGATGAGCTTCGCATTTCGATCGAGGTAAAGGTCTCTTTCTCGGAGAAGTCCAAAAGAAAATTCGGCCCCTTTAAATCGGGGAAGAGCCCTTACCCTCATGAAGGTTCCGAAGGAGGGCCAGGTGTTTTTTACAACGGCACGAACAATGAATTTTTCTCCCTGGGTTCCCTCGATTGCCAATCCGTTTAGACTGAGATCGCAGAGGGACTTCTCTTCTTCTTCGTATCGGAATTGGGTCCATTTTGGGTCGGGAAGCCCGGAGGTGACGAGGACCGATCGTTTTTTCTGTAGGGTCCCATTTTCTGGTTGAAAGGCGAACAGCGTGGTCCAGGTGATTAATTTTAATTTGGAATCATAGGAAGATTTTCGACAGAGAAAGCCGGTCTTTTTCTCCCCTGTGTGAATCGACTTCCAACTCTCTTTGCTATCCATCGTTCTTGAGGATCAGAAAAGGCTTTCTTGGTGTTCACATGATTCTCCCATGTGACGGGAGGCTTTTTCGGTCGCCTTTCTTCCTCGGGGTGTGCGCACGAGGAAATCGTTTTGGATCAAGAAAGGTTCGTACACTTCTTCAATGGTCTGTTCTTCTTCTCCGACGGCGACGGAGAGTGTTTTAATCCCCACGGGAGTTGGATTCCGAAGCAATGTCGTGAGAATTTTTCGGTCAATCAGTTCCAGTCCGAGGGTGTCGACCCCTAGCATTTCCAAGCCCGCCCGGGCAATTTTCTCCGAGATCTTTCCTTTGGTTTTGACTTCCGCAAGATCTCGTACACGGCGGAGATATCGGTTTGCAATTCGAGGGGTTCCCCGTGACCGTTCTGCAATGATTCGGGCACTCTCTTTATTCAGGTCGATCGAAAGGATTCGGGCCGAGCGAAAAAGAATCTCGACTAGATCTTCGACTGGATACCACTCTAATTTTTCGAGGATTCCAAAGCGTGCCCGGAAAGGGTCGGTCAGAAGTCCTTCTCTCGTTGTGGCTCCCACAAGAGTGAATTTCTTGAGCGGAAGATTGATCGTTCTTCCTTGGGGTCCTGTATCGACATTGATCGTGATAAAGAAGTCTTCCATCGCGGTGTAGAGATATTCTTCTACATCGGGAAGCATTCGGTGGATTTCATCGATAAAGAGGATGGCTCCCTCTTCGAGTTTGGTCATCGTGCCGGCAAGGTCTCCCGGCCTTTTCAAAACGGGACCACTGGTGATGGTCAGCGGAGCTTTCATCTCATGGGCGATGATCCGAGCGAGGGTGGTTTTCCCCAGGCCCGGAAGGCCAGAGAAGAGGATATGATCGAGGGTCTCTTTTCTCTTATTTGCGGCCTGAATTGCGATATCGAGGTTGTTGAGGCACTTGCTCTGTCCGATAAAGTCCTGGAACCTTTGTGGCCGAAGCGAGTCTTCAAACCGAGAATCATCTCGGAGATATGGATTTTCCCCTCTCATCCTGCTGATTGTAGACGGGCCCCCCGGAGATTGCCAGAAGTAAACAGGCTCAAGATCGGGAGAGGACTACTCCTTTGTCGTTTCCGCTTTTTCCTTTGCGGGAGCCGCTTTCGGCCTCTTTTTTGTGCCCGATTTTGCTTTCTTGATCGGAGCTGGTTCGAGTTCGTTCGAGTCCTTTTGGAGACGACCGCTGAGCCTCTCTTCGATCCTCGTGGCTCGGCCGATCCGGTCACGCAGATAGTTGAGTTTCGCTCGGCGGACTTTTCCGCGTTTTTCCACCTCGACTTTGACCACGCGCGGAGATTGGACCGGGAAGACCCGTTCCACCCCTTCGCCCTGTACCAGTCGACGTACCGTGAAGGTTTCTCCGAGTCCCTGATGGCGACGTGCAATGACGGTTCCACTGAAGAGCTGAACTCTTTCGCGCTCTCCTTCGATGATCTTGACATGGACATGGACTGAGTCCCCGATGTCAAAGCGGGGGAGTTTTTTCTTTCGGTATTCTTTTTCGATCCAGTCAAGGCGACGCATGGAAATCTCCGTCTTCTAAAAAATTTATAACGTTCTCAAATTCTCTTTTTACAATTCCTGCTTCCGCAGAAGGTCTGGTCTTCGGTTTCCGGTCCGGGCTTTCGCCTCGCCGGAACGCCACTCTTCAATTTTCCTGTGATCCCCGCTTAACAGTATTGGGGGAACGTCCATTCCCTCAAAACTGGCTGGCCTTGTGTAGTGTGGATACTCTAACTGATCTTCTGAAAAGGATTCCTGTTGGAGGGAGGCTTCCGCTCCCAGAACTCCAGGAATCAGTCTCGTCACACTATCCAAAACGGCCATTGCCGGAATTTCCCCTCCTGTTAGGACAAAGTCGCCGACCGAAATTTCAAGGGGTTGCAGCCCCTCAATAATCCGCTCGTCGAATCCTTCGTAATGTCCGCACAGAAAAATCAGACCTGCTTCCTGCGAAAGCTCCTGTGCCACCACCTGCTTGAACGGTTTTCCCGCAGGGGTGAGCAGGATCAATTTCGAGTCTGCTCGGCCATTTTCCCGAAGGTACCGAACTGCGTTGAAGACCGGTTCCGCCGTCAACACCATTCCGGGACCTCCCCCGTACGGAGGAGCGTCGACCTTTTTATGCTTATCCGCACTGAACGAACGCAGATCGTGCACAAGAATCTCAACGAGATCCTTTTCTTGAGCATTCTTTAAAATGCTCTGGCCAATCACCCCCTCGAACATCGAAGGGAATAGGGTCACCACGTCAATGATCATACTTTAACTCCTGAGGGTATAAACGGCCCCCACAGGCTTGAAGGAGGCCCATTATCTACATCACCTGCTTTCAGTCAAGAAGTTTTCCTCGGAAGGGCTTGACGGGGTCTCTGGGGGGCGTATGATCAATCCGCTATGTTTACCGGATTAGTCGAGAAAATTGGGCGTGTTTCTTCTATGGATCGAGGGAAATTGGTCATAGAGACCGGTTTTGATGATCTTACTCTGGGAGAGAGTATTTCCGTCAACGGGGTCTGTCTTACTTGGGGGAAGGGGAACGCTTTCCGGGTAGTGAAGGAGACCTTGGCTCGAACGAACCTGGGTGCGTTAAAACGGGGGCAGCCGGTTAATCTGGAACGGGCGCTTCTTCCGACGGATCGACTCGGAGGGCATATCGTCCAGGGGCATATTGATGGTACCGGCACCGTCCGAGAGAATGGCAAAGAGCTTCATGTCCATGTTCCCTTTGAAATGGCTTCTCAGATGGTCGTAAAGGGTTCTGTGGCGGTTGATGGGGTGAGTCTGACGATTGCGGGGGTCACTTTTGACTCTTTCTGGGTCGCGCTGATTCCGCACACTCGGAAACATACGACGCTTGGGGAGCGGAAAAAGGGTCAGACGGTCAATCTCGAACTGGACATTTTGGGTAAATACGTTCGGCAGCCGAGCCGGATTACGACCCAATTACTGAAAAAAGCGGGGTTTCTCGATTAGTTCGCCATTCCGACAAGACTGATCAACGATCGGATATCCTTATCCTTCCACTCCAATCCGAGGCCGGCAAAGAATTCCATGTGATCGTCTCCGATCCGACTCGCTCCGGCATAGAGCTTTGTGGCGTGGAGAATCTCTTCCCACCATAGATCCGGCTCTTTGCCCCAGAGCGCGGTCTTGGCCCACGCTCGGATCATCGGCCCATTGAGGTTTTCATGGATATCTTCATCTGCGACACTGTTGTAGGCATCCCGCGCTTCCAATACGAAGAGAATGGGATGGTCGAAAAGTCCCCATTCTTCCCAGTTGAATTCAAGCGCACCTCCCGGCTTTCCTTCCAGAAGACCTCCCTTTAACGTGAGCCGGTTATCGAGAAACCAGGGAATTCGATAAGCAATCCCCGCATCCGGAACGATGATCGTTTGGTCGTCCCCATCCGCCTGGTCTTCGTACGCGATGATATCTCCTTTTTCTTTGAGCCCCAAGAAGACGGCGCTGGCCCAGAAATATTTTGTTTCGTTCGGTTCGATTCGTAATCCGATGCGAGAAACGGAAAGGTCGCTCTCAAAGTAGTTTCGGTTTTCTGTTTCCAAGTACAGTTGAGACCGGGCCGCCGTACCGAGCAATTCTCCGACGTCATCGAGGGATTTTTCCGCTTTCCGGTAAATCGTATCTTCCTTGAGTAGTTTTCCGACGGTGCTGTCTTCGACGTTACTCGTCAAGTCTTTCATCTTTTCGGTTACTGATTCGATGTTTTCCATCGTCCTCTTGAACCGGTTTTCCATCTCTTTATCTTTCATGACAGCGCCGGCAAGACCTTCTCCTTTTTCCACGCTTGCGCTGATTCGTTTTAGAGATGCGGCGACTTCTTTCATGGAGTCGACCGATTCGACAAGCTTGTCTGCCATGTCCTTGTTGTGCAGCAGTTCCTTTACGGGGCCTTCTCCCGAGCCGTC
>CAYRLD010000055.1:0-9708 GCA_964424925.1 uncultured Planctomycetales bacterium | reverse complement strand
TTCATAGAAGGAATGTTAGGCAGGGGTTGCTCCCATACTCTCGAAAAGTAACGGATGATTTTTAATTCTTCCAAGTCCCAGTTTCGATCCGCTTTTGCTATCGTGAGGAGGTCTTCAAAGAGAGCTGTGCGTACGTTTGGCTTTCGGATCTCTTCTGCAATTTTTTGAATATCGTACGATTTGAGATCGCTCTCTTTAATTCGGTACTTCAGCTTCTTGGCCCGGAACTTGATGAGGTCGAGCTCTTCTTTAGCGATATTATCATCCGAATTTGCAATCGTGACCAAGGCGAGTAGATACGATTTCTTCTCGCGCGGAGTCAACCGGTATAGATCTTCTCGATCGAGTTTGATTGGTGGAACGGCCACTTGTTTATCCTCCCTTACTGGGAAGATTATATCGCACCCTTGATTCTTCTCAGAACTATTTCTTGAGAGAGAGGATGTAATTTTTCCACTCTTTTTCCATCTGGTCTAGATCGTATTTTCCCAAGACCTTCTCTGTTGCTTTTTCTCGATCCCCTGTGGTTTGAAGAGCCTGGATCATCTTGTTCGGGATCGTATTGTAGCCCCGTTTTTTTGCGACCGGACTGGTGAGGAAGAAGTAACAGATCGCCCATCCTTCGGCATAACAGAGCCCGGGATTGGCATAATAATCCTCTTGAGAATAATTAAAGAGGTTCTTGAGCGGAACATGGTTTCCATCTTCGAGAGCTTTGACAATCGTATCAAGCCTCCACCAGTTCGTGGATATTTTGAAGACCTTCCGGCCTTTCACTTTCTGCCAATTTCCGCCGAAGAAGTAATCTCCCATTCCTTCGTTCAACCAAGAGGGAATTTCCACGCCGCGCTGGCGACCCATCAGGTAGTACATGTACTGGTGAAACCCTTCGTGGTTCATGACATGGAAGGTCTCTTCTTCCGGATCACGGTCGGAAGAGACCGTCATCTCTTCGTTATGGAGTTTTAGTTTTTCTCCAGAGAAGCGGTACGCGACCATCTCTTCCTGGGCGGGGCTCCAATATCCTGCGGCTCCTTCGATCTGCCCGTAATAGAGGAAGTCCTCTTTGTTATCGAAGAGCTTGATATGGCATTTCGGGATCCCTTTTCCACTTCGGATGATCTTCCGATAGAGGGCTCGAATTTTCTCGATATGTTTGGCGAGTCGGTTGGCATATTCGTCTCGGGTTGAATATTCGATCGTGTAATGGCTCGTTTTCTTTATCTTCCATCCGGGCATAAGGGTTCCACTTCCGTTTCGGGTCGCCCTCTTTGCCGCTGATTGTTGTGACTGGGGGAGGATCCAGAAACTTTTGGCACTCTGGTCAAAGACAGGGAGTGCGTTTTCCCAATCGACTTTGTTTACACCGCTCTTTCCGCCCCGCCAGATTCCGACAAGAGTAAATCCCTTCTTCTGTCCAAAGTAGTGGTAGAAGACAAGACGGTTCCCTTTCGAATCCTGGAATGTCCTTCGGGTTGCCGTGTGGTACCGAGTTTTCATCATTTTCCGCGAATCCTGCACCAGTCCCGGGAAATTTTCAGACATGTTGCGCAAGACACGGTCTTCCAGTTGTCCCTGGCTTCGGGTGTCATACAGTTTGAAGACCATCATATAGATGTTTTCAAGGTAGGGGCTTGTGTAGCGGGTAATCCGAATATTCTGCCCGGAGTAGTTTACTTCTGAATGGTCCATATCTCCGAATCGTTGGCGGGCCGGAGGGATTCCTCTCCACGCTTCGGGAGGATGGAACCGGATTCCGTGCCAGGCATCAAGGTGGGGTTTCCGGGAAAGTTTCTGCTTGGTCAGTCCGTTCCGAACGGCGTATTGAGCCGAATTGTTTTTTTGATTCTGAAGGCTTGTAGAGGTTTCTGTGTCTTCTTGTGCCGCGGAATGTTGGGGGAGGATGAGCACGGCAAAGAGGGCCAGCACGCCCTTGAAAAGCTGTCCATATATAGTATTTCTCATCAATCATCTCCCAAATTTTTAGGAATATTTTCATCATCAGTTCTCATTGTACTATGGGCATTTATGAGGGATTGTTCTGAAAAAATGTGCTCTTTTCGGTCATAAAACAACGATATTTGTGACTCGAGAAAAGCCCCTCTAGAGGGGTTTTATGGCGGCCAATGGTCCATTTTGCATCTCCTTTGTTCGGTGACTTCCTGATTCAGTCTCTTGTACGAGGAGAGCTCTCTTTCCAACCGGGAATTTCTCTCTTTCCGGTGGAGTTTCGAGGGGGAGTGTTGGGAGAGGAGGGGTCTTTATCGGGAAGAATCGGCAAGTTCGGGCGGAAGGTTAAAGATGACCTTCTCTTCGACCGTCTGGTGGGTACGGATTTCTCCCGCACCGAGTTCCTTGAGTCGGTCGAGAACGCGTTCCACCAATTCTTCCGGCGTAGACGCTCCGGCGGAGACCCCAACCGAGGTGGTTCCCTTCAGCCAAGCGGGATCAATTTCAGATGCATTGTCGATGAGATAGGCATCGACTCCCTTAGAACGCCCGACTTCCACGAGTCTTCTTGCATTGGATGAATTTTTGGATCCGACAATGAGGAGGACTTCGATCTTATCGGAGATCTCTTTGACCGCGTTCTGTCGGTTCTGTGTCGCGTAGCAGATATCATCCGACTTGGGCAGTTGTAAGTTCGGAAAGCGTTGTTTCAAGATGTCGAGAATCTCGGAGGTATCGTCGACCGAGAGTGTGGTTTGGGTAACGACAAAGAGTTCGGTCCCTTCGGGGAAGTGGACCATGTGCGCATCCACGGTGTTGGTGACGAGGGTGATCGATTGGGGA
Organism: uncultured Planctomycetales bacterium; assembly: GCA_964424925.1. Classification (GTDB taxonomy): domain Bacteria; phylum Planctomycetota; class MHYJ01; order MHYJ01; family JACPRB01; genus CAYRLD01. The sequence continues at coordinate 6,915 of CAYRLD010000055.1, read as the reverse complement.
GCGTACCCCATTGTTCCCACAACCTCTTCATGTCCTTCATGACCGATCAGGATGAGATGGGCGCCCTTGTTTGCGAAGCGGACCACTTCCTGGTGCACCTTGGCAACAAGAGGGCAGGTGGCATCGATCGCCCGGAGTTTTCTCTCTTCGGCTTCTTTGTAGACGGTCGGAGCGACGCCGTGCGCGGAGAAGATTGCGGTGCTTCCTTCGGGGACTTCGTGAAGTTCGTCGACGAAGATGACCCCTCGCTTTCGGAAATTCTCAACGATGTGTTGGTTATGGACGATCTCATGACGGACATAAATAGGGGGCCCGAAGCGTTCCAGCGCTTCGTCTACGATCTTGACCGCCCGATCAACCCCGGCACATACCCCGCGCGGTTCCGCCTTGATTACTTTCATCCCGTTCACTCTACCAGTTCCGAATGTGAGAGTCGATTCTGGGTGCGTAAGAGGTCGGATTCAAATCGGTTTCGAAGGGTCTCATCCTCCCGTATATGGTTCTGGGTATAAGTGATGATCTCCTCTACTCGTGCACGGTCAATTTTTGGCCGATGTGCGTCCGATTGGATCACCTCTTCAAGCGTAGCGACCGCCATCCAGAGAGCCCAGAGGCAGAAGAGTCTCAGCCCTTCCTGGTGGGAAGGGAGGGAGAGCGCGTATTCGTGTCCCTTTTTCAGGTGGTTGAGCGCCTGTTGGAAGATGGGCTCGATCTTTCCTGGAGGAAGAAATGAAATTCCGCGAAGGGCATCCTCGTTCCGATCTTGCAGAATATTGGTCAGTTGCAACCCGAGACCGAACTGATGAGCGGCCTTCTCTTTTTCCTTATCTGGTTCGCTTCCCAAGAAGTCAGAAAAGATCTGAGAAAGCATGATCCCGACGATCCCCGCCACGTAGTGGCAATACTCTTTCAGTTCTTCGATTGTCTGACACACCCGCTCTTTTCTTTCCGGGGGGCGATGCAGAATGATGCTCCGCATGCCGGAGACCATTTCTTTTACACATGTTTCGATCGTTTTCTGTTGTGCCTCTGGGAAGGATCGGTAGGCGAGGAGGATCACCGGATATTTTTCAGCCAAGGTTTTTCCGGCGCCCTCGGGCCATTCGTTCTGAAAATCTTCTCCCGCTTCCCCATGTAATCCATCGAGGAATTGAACGAAGAGTTTCTCCTTCGTTCTGTCCGACAGGTCGGGGTGATCTTCAATGTTGTCAGCAATTCTGCAAAGAAGGTAACTGCAGGCGACCGGGCTTCGAAGTTCTTCGGGCAGGACCGGTATGGTCATTGCGAAGGTTCGGGAAACCCCAGGCAGGAGATCGATGCAGAGCTCGCGTGCTTCTTTAACCGTGCTCATCATCCGTCGGTATCCACGAGAGGAAGGATGTTGTCACAGATCGTGCACATCGCGACGACGGTTCCTTTGACAAAGGTGGCCGGCTTTTCCCACTGGTCGAGCGATCCCATGTAGAAGGTGTCGTTTCCGCAACTGCAGGCGGGGCGGTCGACCCGGTCGGGCGGGGTCGCTTTTTTTCCTTTTTGTGTGATACCGAGCGCCATCTGTTCGCACTGGCAACGGGGGCAGTCGGTCCAGAGAATCCCTTCGAAGTCCTTCGGCTTATCCCCTTTATGGCGTTCGACGACGGCACGAAGCGAATGCGCTTCACATTTGGGGCATTCGTAGAGGGCGAAGTGGTGCTTAAACCGTCCCGCCTTGGAGATATCCAGATGCTGCTCGGCGAACGAGCGCAGGCTGTTCTTTATCTTGTCTTTATCCATTCCACTTTCCAATTGAGCGGCATTGTAGGGGGCTACATTTCCGGACGCAACTATCTTTGTTTTTCTGTGAGACCCTTCGTAGAATGCCGCGCGTGGTAAAGATCGGACCTATTGAAATCGAAATGCCTGCGGTGCAGGCGGCCCTTTCGGGTTACTCCGACCGCGCGATGCGAATGCTCGCCCGTCACTACGGCGCGGAGCTTACCATGAACGAGGTGATTCTCGATAAGCTTGTCCTACAGAAGGGCAAACTGCGTGACCGGATGCTCGCGCTCGGCGAAGACGACCACCCGGTGGTGGGGCAGCTCATGGGAAGTGATCCAGAGCAATTTGCCGGAGCGGCGGACGAACTGGTCCGTGCCGGATACGACATTATCGATATCAACTTTGGGTGCCCGGTGAAAAAAGTCCTCGGGCGTTGCCGCGGGGGATATCTTCTTTCCGAACCGGATAATGCTCTTCGCATTGTCAAAGCGGTTGTTCAGAGCGTGGATGGCCGTCGGCCGGTCACGATCAAGATGCGTCGCTCTTTTGATGATACGCTGGAAAGTGAGGCTGACTTTTTTCAGATTCTCGATGGCGCGTGGGAGTTGGGTATTTCTGCGGTGACGATTCATGGGCGCACCGTAAAGCAACGATATATCGGCCCTTCCAAATGGCCCTTCCTTGCGAAGGTAAAGAAACATGTGGGGGATCGAATTGTCCTCGGGAGCGGGGATCTCTTCAGCGCAATGGATGTGAAGCGGATGTTAGAAGAGACCGGTGTGGATGGCGCCGCCATCGCACGCGGAGCGATCGGTAACCCATTCATTTTTCGGGAAGCGAGAGCGATTTTAGAAGGAAAGCCTCTTCCTCCTCCTCCGACGGTTCTCGAACAGCGAGAGGCGATCGAACTTCATACCAAACTCGCAACCGAAGTGTACGGTGCCGAACGAACCGGCGTGATGATGCGGAAATTCTGGATTCGGTATTCAGATCTTCATCCCCGCCGGGCGGATGTGCGGGGTGCCGCGATTCGCGCCAACACGACTGACGATCTCTTTTCCTTATTCGACGTCTGGTACGACCCCGATAAAGAGTGGGGCGAAGTGACCCGGCCAGAAGTTCCTGCGGATCTCGTGGCTGCCGGGGCGACGCAGAACGGTTAGCCTCCCGCACGCTTCGAACGAAAGCGGTGGGCAAGCAGAATTTCCGCGATCGCATCGCGGTGGTCTCCCTGGATTTCGATCGATCTTCCCTTGAAGGTTCCTCCGGTGGCGCATTTCTTGCGGATCTCCCGTGAGAGTTCCTTCACGTTGACGTCGGCCGGAAAGCCTTCCAAGACGATCGTATCTTTCCCCCGTCTCTTTTCGCGCCGTATCTTGATCACCTCGGCACGCGGTTTTGTCTCTTTTGGAGTTGGGGTTTCTTCTGGAGAGGGACGTTCCGGCCCGGGAGGCAGGGGAGGACAGTCGCACGGTGGAAGCGCGAACTTTCCACACTGTGGGCAGGGGACGTCGATCGGCATAGCGCACAGTATGAGATGTCCCGGGCCGGAAGTCGATGGATAGGATCGATTTAGATCTAGTTTCTTCTCCTACTTGGGGACATCAGATGCTTCCTAACTGGGAATAGATCACGAGAGTGGCAATGACCCGAACTCCGACGAAGAGGATAAGCATTCCGGTTCCGAGAATTCCGAGAATGGTTCCTGCACGTAAGTTCGTTGGAACTTGTACCCGTAATTTATGGCACTCTTTTTCCTTCTTGTACGCATAGAACCAAGCACCGGGAGAGAGAATCGTGCAGAGGAGAAGACCGAGGACACTGAAAATAAGCGCGAGGTTTCCATTTTTTTCTACCTGACGGCTCTTTGCGATATACAAAGCGTTGGAGCGCCTTTTTTTGAGGGATTCTCCACATAAAGAACACCTTCGGGATAAAGAGCTGATTTCTTCCGCGCAATAGGGGCAGTTTTTTGTTTTGTTCAGAAGGGGGATTGAGATCTCCCCTGTGTGAAGGGGGCTCCTAAAGTTTTTATTTCCTGCCATTCTGTATTCCATAATTTTGATCCTCCATCGTTTCCCTCTTGGACTTTCTTTTACGGAAAGAACTCCGGCTTCAACCGGGAAAAGAGTGGGGGCAGGGGATAAAAAAACGCTCCTGGAAGAGGGGCTTCCAGGAGCGCGAAAGTGTTATTGTCTTGGGTGCTTATTTTAGAGAAGGATTCCGATGACGGCCCAGAAAAGGGTGAAGAAAACGGCGAGCCCCAGAGTGATCGATCCAGCAAGCCCCAGCACCTTGGCGGCGATCAGGAGACCCGGAACGGGAGTATCTGTGGCCAGTAATTCTTTCTGTTTCTTCTTCGCTTTCTGCCATGCGAAGGGCGAGACCAGCCAGCAGAAAAGATATCCGAGAAGGGCGAGTGTAAACTCAAACTCTCCGGTGTTATCGACCGCTTTTGTTCCCCTTCGGGTAAGAGGCCGTTCTGTTCTTCGTGTTTTTTTCCTTACCGGGGCTGCGGGTCGCCGTTCGACAGGAACGGGAATGGCTATCGAACCGGTCTCTCTTTGGCGGGCCTTTGCCCGCAACATATATTTCTTCTGACATCCCGGGCACGTGACCGAGTTTTCGTCTGCATTTCGGGTAACCGGGAAGGAAACCCCACATGCGCAGTGATAGCTTTTTTCCATAATGTTCTCCTCACATTTCTTTTGTCACCAATACTATGGGGAAAAAGAGGAGAACTTCTGGATTCTATCCCACCATCGGAGCACCGAGCAGGAGGCCTGCGAAAAGGAATGCCAGGACCAGGAGGATGGTTCCAATCTTGCCGATCCACTTTGCCGCAACGAGGAGGTCTGGTACGTCCAACCGACGCCGTCGAATGCTCGCTTCTTTCTCCACCGCGACATACCAGGCGACCGGGAAGAATAATCCACAGAGGAAAAATCCGAGGAGCGCCAGGATGAAAGCGCCTACCCCCTCTTCTTGTGGAGCGGAGGTTGTCCGCGGGACGGTCGGGCGATTTCTCTCCTTGAGATATTCCCGGCAGTGGGGGCATTTGGTTGCGCCAGACATAACGATCTCGGCGCAATAAGGACAGCGCGTTTCTATATCGATAACGTCGATCGAAAGAATCTCTGCCTCTTCCGATTCCACCTGTGGGGCCTCCCTTTTGGGCCGGATGTCATACTTTTTCGCGCAAGAGGGGCATTCGATGATTCGCCGGGTTCCCATACTTCCAAAAGATAGAATCTCTCCGCATTGGCATGTTTTTGTATGTCTCTCTGGGGTCATTGGTAATCTCCTTTGCTGCCCGGTCCTTTACACCATGGCAAAGGGAGATCGGAGTTCTGGGTGAATTTAGAAGGGAAATCCGATACTGAAGTGAAAGGTGACCGAATCTTCGCCCTCTTTCCGGTCGGCGTTCCAGGCGACATCTGCGGCGATGGGTCCTGCTGGAGTGTAGTAACGAAGACCTCCCCCGATCGACCAGCGTGAGTCGCTCCAGTTGAGATCTTTATACTTTTCCCAGATTCCTCCCCGGTCATGGAAAAGGGCTCCATGAAAGCCAGCCCAGATCGGGAAGCGGAGTTCTGTCTGAAGGGAGAGGAAGAGTTCTCCCCCTTCCGGTGCCCCGACGGAATCGTAATCAAATCCTCGGATGGAATTGGTTCCTCCAGCGAAATATCGCAAGGCGATATCGACCTCTTCGGCATCCTGGATGGGACGGATGAGACCCGCCTGAAGAGAGGTGGCGAGCACGATACCCCACGGTAACTGAAGAAAGTGTCCCCCATGTCCGCGAAGATTCATGAATCGGGTTTCGGAACCGAGTTGCTTCGGAGCCCATTCCATCTTTCCACGAAGGAAAAAGCCCTCGGAGGGGGTGGCAACACTGTCCCGTCCCTCCCAACTCGCGGAGACGGAAAGGGAGGTGAATTTTGTTCCGGGGACGTCTGGAGTGGTTGCTAAGTCGATGTCGTGTGGTTGAATGACCGCATATTCAATTCCTGCGGTTGCGGTGACGCGATCGAGAAGAGGATACCCCATGGAGAAGATGCCTCCGTATCGGGTCGCTTCGAAGGAGGGGTATTCCCGTTCTTCCAAGAATCCCGAAATAGCGGGACGGAGATTGGTTCCCAGAAAGAACGGCATCGCAAACTCGGTTGTTCCCCGGCTGGTTTTCTGTCCGATATCGCCACTTAGCTGGGCGACCTCACCACCGCCAAAAAGATTCTGGTACCCAAAGTCGAGCCCCATGTGAAGTCTCTCAACGGTTCCATAGCCGGCACGAAAAGCAATTTCGCCTGGATCGTTTTCCTCGAGCCGTACATTGAGCGGAACGATTCCATTCTCATCCGCTTGCGAGTCGGGATAGATTTCCACTGATCGGAAGAGACCGGTTTCTCTCAGCCGTTGTTCTCCGGCCAGTAGTTTCGACGTGCGGAATTCATCTCCAAGTTCGATATCGATTCTTCGGCGGATGTAAGAACGGCTTGTCCGGAGTTTTTCCTGAAGTTTCAGATCTCCCATTTTAGCGGCGACCCCCTTATCGATTTCGAAGGAAAGAGAGACGGTCGCATTCTCCTTGTGAAGGGTTCGTTTGGAGGTCACGGTAATATAGGGATGGCCGTGATCCCGATAGTGATCGACCAGAAAGGCATCGATCGCCTCTAGAGTTCCGCGTGCATAAGGCTTTCCGATGAAGCGGTTCAGACGGGCGATTTCTTTCGGGGCGGAAGGGAGACCTTTTATGGAAACGAGATGGTATTGAGGACCTTCTGTGATGAGAAAAGTAACGGTCATCGCCTGATCTTCGCGGTCATATCGAAGAACCGGCTTCTTAATTTTGATATCGATATATCCTCGGGAGGAGTAGAGCACTCGAATCTTCGCCTGAAGATGGGAGACGAGGCGGGGCGAGAAGGGCGGGTCGGCACCGAGAAACCCTTTGGGAACGAGTCTCTTGAGTTCCTTTTTCCCGATCGAACTGTTTCCCCGGAAGTGGACTCGACCGAGGCGGATCAGAGGCCCTTCACTGATTCGGAAATGGATCTCTTCCGGTGTGGATTCTACGGAGACCTGAATCTGGGCATATCCGCGAAAGCGGTATTGGCTTTCGATTCGAAACGCTGCATCGTCAAGAACGGTTTGTCT
>CAYRLD010000054.1:0-9827 GCA_964424925.1 uncultured Planctomycetales bacterium | reverse complement strand
GGATATTCCGGGACTATCTTGCCAAGAAGTGGTTACTGGAGGAAAGGATTTTGCTCTTTTTCCTCCCGAATCCTTGTGTCTGGGCCGTGTCCGGGGTGAACCAAGGTATCGGGGTCTAGAGAAAATAGTTTTGAACGGATCGATTCCAGTTCTTGTTCATAATTGCCCCCCCAGAGATCCGTTCGTCCGATAGAACGCTGAAAGAGAGTATCCCCCGAGAAGAGGAGGCCCTGATCCGCCACCCGAAAGCAACAACTTCCCGGCGTATGTCCTGGGGTATGAAGAATATCCAGCTCATGCTTCCCGAAACGAATTACATCCGAATCGGTAAAGGTTTCATCGATCGGGGCCGGCTCCCCTACATCCCAACCAAACGCTCGAGCCTGCTCGGGAAGGTTTTCGTAAAGAGGGCGATCCTGTTCATGAATTAAAACCTTTGCCCCGGTCGCATCGGCGACCTTCCTTGTTCCGGAAATATGATCGAGATGGCAATGCGTATGGACCAAGTAACGAACTTTGAAATCTTTCGCGATCTCGATGATCTTGTCGGCATCATCCCCCGGATCGATAATAACCGCTTCGCCCGAATCATCCGCAAGAATATGGCAATTACACTGGAACGACCCAACCGGAATACTCTCGTGCTTCATGACTCGACAGAATCCCACGATTCGATTCGAGCAGAGACCTTCATGGAACAGAACTTAGGTCCGCACATGGAGCAGAACTCCGCACTCTTGAAATAATCCGCAGGAAGATCTTCGTCATGATATTTCTGGGCTAATTCCGGATCGAGAGCGAGTTCAAACTGCTTCTTCCAGTCAAAAGTGAAACGAGCATGGGAGATGGCGTCATCCCGATCCCGCGCCCCCTTTCGGCCCCGAGAGATATCCGCCGCATGGGCTGCTACCTTATAGGCAATGACACCTTGCTTTACATCATCTTCTTTCGGGAGGCCGAGGTGTTCCTTAGGCGTTACGTAACAGAGCAGGCTTGTTCCAAACCACCCGATCACGGCCGCACCAATCGCGCTTGTAATGTGGTCGTAGCCAGGAGCGATATCGGTCACAAGCGGCCCCAGCGTATAGAAAGGAGCTCCATGACAGAGTCTTTGCTGTTCGATCACCTGAAAAGGAACCTGATTAAGGGGAATATGGCCCGGGCCTTCCACCATCACCTGAACATCATGTTTCCAAGCTTGAAGGGTCAGTTCCCCCAGCGTCTTGAGTTCCGAAAACTGGGCATCATCAGAGGCATCATGCGTGCATCCCGGACGCAAACCATCTCCGAGAGAAAAGCTGACGTCATGCTGTTTGAAAATTTCGCAAATCTCATTGTAGTGCGTATAGAGAGGATTCTCTTTTCTGTGTCGCACCATCCACTCGGCAATGAGCGATCCGCCTCGGGAAACAATTTTCGTAATCCGATCTTTCACCTTCGTCAAAAATCCGAGTCGAAGTCCGGCATGGATGGTCATGTAATCCACCCCTTCTTTCGCCTGCCGCTCGATTACCGCCAGCATATCTTGGGGAGAAAGGTCGGAAATCTCTTTCACGTCCTTGAGCATTTCGTAAATCGGAACCGTACCGATCGGAACCGGGGAAGCCTCCATGATCGCTTGACGGATCACCGGAATATTTCCTCCCGTGGAAAGATCCATCACCGTATCCGATCCAAAATGGACCGAGGTGTGCAACTTCTTCAACTCACCATCAATATCGGAAGTGACCGCAGAGTTTCCGATGTTCGCATTGATCTTACACGTAAAGTTAATCCCGATAATCATCGGGTCGAGCTTATGTTTTAAGTGATGAACATTCGCAGGGATAATCGCTCTCCCCTCGGCAACCTCTCGGCGAACAAAATCGGGCTCACACCCTTCCTTCTCCGCCACCCGAATCATTTCGGGGGTAACTTCGCCCTCCCGGGCGCGATGCATCTGCGTGATGTTCATGTACCTAGACCCCAGACTGGTTCTGTTAAAATGAAAGGACCCACTCTCCCGCGGAACTTAGACGCTGAAGGACTGTCCGCAACCACAGCCACCGCTCTGGTTGGGATTCTTAATCGAAAAGCCAGCCCCATGGAGGCCGTCGGCGTAATCGAGAGTCGATCCGTTGATGTAGGTGATGCTTTTGGGATCGACAAATACTTTGATGTCTTTATGGGAAAAAGCGTTGTCCCCTTCTTTTTCCGTATCAAAATCCATGAAATAGGAGAAACCGGAGCAGCCCCCCCCTTGAACACCCAGACGGAGCCCAAATTCCGGACCCTTTCCTTCGGTCTCAAGAAAGCTTTTCAGTTTATCCGCCGCCACGTCCGTAATCGTGAGCTGGCTCGTTCCTGTCAAAGGACTTTTTTCGGCTGTATCGGACATCAATTCCTCCTGTATTCTGAGTAAATCTTATGATAGCAGGGTTCCCCTGAAATCGAAAGAGCTTCCTGCGTCGGGAAGATTGCCTTTTTCCGGGGGATTCGTCAAGCGTCGTTTTCGGGTTCATAGAGGGGCGAAAGCTCTCTCAGCCGGGCCACTTCGTGGGAGAGCCTCTCAAAAGCCTCATCAATCTCTTCTGGGGTCGTAAAGCGTCCCAGACCAAAACGGAGAGAGCTTTGATGGAGCGCCTCGCTCCGCCCGAGGGCTTGTAAGACATGCGAAGGTTCCGCCTTTGCGCTCGAGCAGGCGCTTCCAGTCGAAACGGCTACCCCTTGCATTCCCAGAATCAGACTCTCGCCCTCGACGAACTCAAAACTGACGTTCAGATTTCCGGGCAAGCGTCTCTCCTTATCCCCATTCAAATGCACATGGGAGATCCCAGAAAAGATCTTGTCCGAAAGTCGATCTCGAAGGACCCGGATCCGAGCCGATTCCTCTTCCATCGATTCCTCTGCAATACGACACGCCTCGCCAAACCCGACGATGAGAGGAACCGGTAACGTCCCGGAGCGCCACCCCCGTTCATGCCCTCCCCCTTCTTGAAGAGAAATCAATTTCACTCGTGGCTTCCATTTCCGGACATAAAGAGCTCCGATCCCCTTCGGCCCATACATCTTATGTGCGGTCAAAGAAAGAAGGTCACATCCCATACCATCCACATTCATCGGAATCCTTCCGACCGCCTGCGCACCATCCGAATGGAAGAAAATACCCCTCGCTTTACAAAGCTTCCCGATCTCTTCGACGGGCTGGAGAACTCCAATCTCATTGTTGGCCGACATGACAGAAACCAAGGCCGTCTGGGGAGTGATCGCCGCTTCTAAATCCGCCAACCGAATCAATCCTTCGCCATCGACCGGCAGAACAGTAAGGGAAATCTCCCCGGTCGCTTCCAGAACTCGGCAAGGATCGAGAACAGCGGGATGTTCGATCGCCGTGGTAATGACATGAGACCCACACTCCTGGACCGCTCGGACACATCCTTTGATGGCGAGATTATTCGATTCCGTTGCACCACTGGTAAAAACAATTTCATCCGGCTCGGCCCCAATGAGGGATGCGACCCTCTCCCGGGCTTCTTCTACCGCCTTTCCCGCCTCCCAGCCGTATGCGTGCGTCCGACTTGCCGCATTTCCGAATTTCTCCGTAAACCAGGGAAGCATCGCCTGGAGAACAATCGGATCGACAGGTGTGGTGGAATGATTATCGAGATAGATCCGGTTCATGATTTTGGGGAAGCCTCTTCAGCCTTCCCGAGAGGAATTCCGGCCTGCACTTTTTCCTCCCGAATAATACTGCCCAGAATCGCCACAGCAATCTCTGCCGGAGATTCCGCCCCAATTTCAAGACCGATGGGACTCTCTACACGGGATAGTTGATCTTCCGATAACCCTTCCGCCTTCAACTTTTGAAACATCAATTTCTTCTTCGTGCGGCTCGCAATCGCCCCAACCCAACCGTCAAACCGACGAACGGCATTCGAAAGAATATCAGTGTCGATCTGGTGTGAATATCCAAGGAGAACCATATGAGTAAATCGACTCAAATCTTCTGTCGCAAAGAAGTCGACCGGTCCCGCAACAAATCTCCCTTGCGCCGTTGGGAACCGATCCTCGGAGGCATACTCGGAACGGTCATCTAATACGGAGTGATCATATTCCAGTTGGTCGGCCAGTCGGGCCACTTCGAGACCAACATGACCCCCTCCACAAATGAGGATATGGGGTTTTGGCATAAACACCTCAATTACGATATCGAGTGATCCACCGCAGAGGCTATCGAGCCCCCCTTCCCGGTACACAAGAAGGTCAAATGTTTGGAGGCCTCCTTTTCCTGTCTGGATGGCGTCACGACAAGCCTGTTTGACCCTCTCTTCAAGCCCGGCCCCCCCGACGGTTCCATAGAAGGATCCATCCTCGTGAAGTAGAAGTTTTGCTCCCCGTTTTCCGGGAACACTCCCACGGGTTGCTGCCACGGTAGCAACCGCAACGCGCTCACCCCGATCCAGCCGCTCGAGAGCCCTACGTAGGATTTCGCGACTCATGATGAAACCCCAGCCCTAGACCTCGATCCGTTCCGGGTGGGTATACACGTTCATCTCTCCGGATTCAGCAAAGACAATGATCGTAACCCCAAACTGTCGCGCCAGATCAACCGCCATGCTGGAAGGGGTAGAAGAGCATCCAACCATCGGAATTCGGGCCATAATCGCCTTGCGGATAATTTCATAGCTCGCCCGTCCGCTGATAAGGAGGATGTCATCCGCGAGGGATTCCACCGACTGCAATAACATCGCACCGAAGCACTTATCCACCGCATTATGACGTCCCACATCTTCCCGGAACATCCGCAGAGTACCTCGACGATCGAAGAGAGCTGCTGCATTCAACCCCCCCATCCGATCCGCATGAGTTCGCGCACGGCGAAGTCCCGCCGCCAGGTCATACATGGTAGGAATCGGAACCTTGACTTGACCATCAATCGGTTCCACCCGAGAAGCAAAGGTTTGAATCATCGAATCCGCCGTAACGCCACCCCCTCCGGAGGTGTAATGATGACGCTTCAACTGACTCAAGTCGTATTGAAACCCTTCCGCAAAGGTCACGTTCAAAATATTGTCGCGAATTTCCGGATTATCCGGACTCGGCGCGTGTCGGATCGTGCCGAGATCTCGATCATTCCGGATCACCCCTTCTGTAAAGAGGAATCCAGCAACAAGATCGTAATCATCTCCCGGAGTCCGAAAGAGCATTGTCACCGGTTGATTATGCACATGGATTTCAAGCGGCTCTTCTACGGCCAGCTCATCCTCGTATGTCTGAATAGCAGGGGCTTCGCGCTGCTCAGGCCGGACATACTTTTTCGTTTCATGCCGCGTAATTTTCGTAGCAGACATTTTATCCTCCCAGTTACCGACCCCATTCTATCGGTCCGCCCCGCCCCCCTGCAAGGGGAACCGAAAAGAAGCCGATCGCTCTCCAAAGAAAACTACCCTTCGACAGGAAGAATCTTTCCCGGATTGAGAATCCCCTTCGGATCAAAGACCAATTTCATTTTTCGCAAGACATCCAGATATTCAGGAGGGTACGCCATCGACATATAGTTCCTTTGTACATACCCCACTCCATGTTCCCCCGTAATTTGCCCCCCGAGAGCAAGGGTCCGTTCAAAAAGATCACGGACAGCCGGATCAAGTTTTTGATCCCACGCTTCTTTTGAAAGATCTCCGCGAAGGAGATTGACATGGATATTTCCGTCCCCGATATGACCATAACTGATCGCCCGAATCCCATGTCGATTCGAGATTTCCCGAATCGCGCTCACCAGTTCCGGCAATCGTATCCGGGGAACGACCGTATCCTCTTCTCGATACGTAGATAACTTCTTCACCGCTTCCCCAATACACCGACGCATCGCCCAGAGAAACTCACGTTTTTCCTTATCGAGAGCGACGAAGAGATCGGGCGCCCCACACTCCATACAGACTTCCGCAATTTTCTCAATCTCCCGATCGAGAACCCCTTCATCATTCCCATCGACTTCGATCAAAAGAAGCGCTTCGGCATCCGAGTGGGGGAACTTCTCTCCTTTGCGTAATTCCGCCGCCTCTACAGCAGCACGCTCCATATATTCGCAAGCACACGGAATAATCTTTGCCTGAAAGATTTTTGTTACTGCCGTCGCAGCCGATTCAGGATCGGGAAAAGGAACAAGAACTGTTTTGCTAAAGGTCGGCTTGGGGATCAATTTTAGAATCGCTTTGGTCACGACTCCCGGGGGTCCCTCAGAACCGACAAAGAGCTGGGTTAGATTATAGCCGGCCACATTTTTCAAGAGCTTCCCTCCGGGACGCAGAATTTCCCCCGAAGGAAGAACCACTTCCAGGCCATAGACCCAATCTTTTGTCACCCCGTATTTCAGGGCTTTCGGCCCCCCGGCACAGTGAGCAATATTCCCGCCCAACGTAGAAGATCCCCGACTGGAAGGGTCCGGAGGATAGAAAAGACCCACCTCCTCAACCGCCTCCTGGAGAACCTGAGTAATGACACCCGGCTCTACAACAGCAAAAAGGTTTTCCTGATCGATCTCCAAGATCTGGTTCATCCGCTCAATCGAAAGCGCAATTCCCCCGTAAAGAGGGAGAGCTCCTCCCGACAAACTCGTACGTGCCGCCTGAGGAGTCACCGCCACAGAAGAAGATTGAGCAAGGCGAAGAATCGCGGAGATCTCTTCCGCATTTTGAGGCTTCACGACGACCTCGGGGGGGAAAACAAAATCTTCCGTTTCGTCATGGGAGTAAGGAGACAGATCCCCTCCTGGGGGAATCACATTCTCTTTCCCCACGATCTTTTCCAACTCTTGAAGAATCTCAGGAGTCACTCGTTTGAACATAGCGATCATGGTACCACGCAAATTGAGCTCGACAAAAAAAAGTTAGTACAACGATCTGTACGATGTAGTGCTAGAATAGAAACATGAGAAGCAGCCATCTCCATCTAGCAGATAAAGCACTTGCCGAAGGGGACTACGTACGTGCTGTCGAACTTCTTGAGAAAGCCTCCCCTACGGATCCCGAAGTTCAACGAATGCTTCAATCGAGCCTCCACCGCCTCAAGATCGCAGGAGCACGGGAAATGACCGCCGGAAGGTGGACCGTCGCAGAAGGAATCTTTGATGTCCTGACGGGATTTCAGCACCGGCTCAGTCCTGCGCAAAAAGCGGAGATGGAACTCCTTACCGGAGAATTAACACGTCTGCGGGGAATGGAAGAGAGTGATGTGAAAATTCATGCCGCCACCTCCATGGCTGCAAATGGCCTGCAAGCCGAAGCGAGACACCTCGCTTATGAAGCGATGAAATCGTGTGAAGATGCCCACCTTGTCGGGCGGATGAGAAACCTTCTTCAAGGATTCCCGCACCCAGACGGACGACTTCTCCTCGGGTTTGACTCCCCCTATGAAGTTCGACTTTTTTGTCGCGTAGAAGCGGGAGCCTCCGTTGAGGTCAACACAGATCCCAAATTCATACACCAGGGATGCTCCGCGCATATTCACCTGTCCGGCGTCGGATCAAAAGTGAGCCTTCTCGATGTCCCGATCGACTGGTCCGATTACAGCGAGCTCAATTTCTGGATGGGATCGAAGGGGAGAGAGAACGCTGAATATATCATCATGGTCGGAGACGGTAAAAACTGGTTCACCTTCTATGGAGAAACCTCGTCGAAAAACTTAAAGCAGGTTCGACTTCCTCTGGATATCTTCTGCGCAGAAGGAGAAGCGGATTGGACCTCGATCAAACAGCTCGTCCTCACGACTCCCGGCCCGGGACCCATCGACTTTTATCTAGATGAAGTCCGCCTCAAACTGAAAGAGGATTGATCTCCGATTATTTCTTGCGGACCTACCCATTGTTCCGCAGACTGCTCAAATGCTGACCAACCTGGTCGATACGATTCCGGACTTTGAAGAGAGATCGGGGCAGATAAAGATGGCTTCGGCCGTTGAAGAAGCCCTGAAAAATGGGGAGCATCTCGCGGTAGAAGCTCCCTGCGGTGTTGGAAAAACCTTCGCCTACCTTCTCCCCGCGATAGAACATGCCATTAAAAATGAAACCCGGGTCGTTATCTGCACAGCGAATATCGCTCTGCAAGAACAGATCATATCGAAAGATCTTCCCGCTCTAGAAAATGCGGTAGAGGAACCCTTCCGATATGAGTTGATCAAAGGGATTGGGAACTATCTCTGCCTCGACCGATTTGAAGAGCTCAATAGTGGGACAAGTCGAGCCACGTTTGACCGAAGTGAAAAAGCCCAATGGAAAAAAGTTGTTCGTTGGGCCGAGGAAACCACTTCTGGGGACCTGAGCGACCTTCCTTTTGAGCCCGCTTCCAATGTATGGGGTCGCGTAAAGGGGGTAGCCGAATTCTGCACGGGAGTGGAGTGTCATTTCTTTGATGACTGCTTTGCCATGGAAGCTCGTCGCCGACTGAAGGATGCACAGATCATTGTTACCAACTACCACCTCTTCCTGGCACACCTTCGCTTAAAAGCGGCCGCGAAGAAAGATGTGATCCTTCCCTCCTATTCTGCGGTGATCTGTGACGAAGCTCATGAGCTTGCCGATATCACCCGAGAATTCTTTGGCCTTCGCCTCGGGCCCAGTTCCATCTATCCACTTCTCCGAGGAGCACAACACTATAAGCTCGGACAACTTGCGGATCGGATGAAATCCGTTTCCCATGTTTTTTTTGATGAGGTCGAATCTTTTTCACGAAGTGACCAATATCGAAATCGAATTCGGAAACAGGGGTACGCAGATGGAGAGGCCCTTCTGGAGACGATCTCCGAATTCAAAGGACTTCTCGCGAGTATGATGAAGGGGTCGGACAACGATCGAGAAACAGACAAACTACGAAAATATGATAGCCTTGCGGAGGCATACGAAGAAACGCTTACCGAATTCCTCCGCATGCCGGATGAAAACATGGTCTACTGGGTGGAACAGGGGGGCCGGCTTGCCTCCCGATTGATCGATCCAAGCGAGATTCTCAAAACAGCTCTCTTCGATCAGAGTACGATTATCATGACCTCTGCAACCCTGGCACCTTTCGACCTACTACAGAGAGAAACCGGAGCTGCCCCCCTAGAGATGACAACAGAGTCCCCTTTTCAATTACCCGAGCAGGCAAGACTGATCATCCCCCATATGCATCACCGCCCCGGAGCCCCAGGATATCTCGATGAAATGAGTGAAGGCATTCACTCCATATTGGAGACGCTTGGTGGGAAAACCATGTGCCTCTTTACCTCGTACCGAAATCTTGATGCCTGCGCGGAACGTGCGGAAGAAACCTCGGTCCGAATCCTCCGACAAGGAGATAAACCTCGAACCCGTCTCCTCGAAGAATTCCGAAACGACCCAACCTCAGCACTCTTTGCGACGGCCAGTTTTTGGCAAGGGGTCGATATCCCGGGAGAAGCACTTAGCTGCCTCGTGATCGACAAACTCCCTTTCATGCCCCCCACTGACCCGTTGCTAGATGCCCTTCAGGAGAAAGATCCAAAAGCCTTCATGAACTTTTCCCTTCCAAAGGCTGTGCTGGCTCTCCGGCAAGGATTTGGTCGACTGATCCGTACAAAAACAGATCGGGGCGTGGTCGTTATTTTCGACCACAGGCTCCTCAGTGCCCGATATGGACGAGATTTTCTCAAAGCCCTCCCCCCTTGCCCTATCCAGAGAAACCTGGAAGAACTAAAAAATCATCTTTTTGCGTAACATTTTGCCTGTGTAGGGATTAAAAGACGGAAACCGTTCCTTGACGGGTTCCTCGGCCATTGATTTAATCTCTAAGGAGTAAAACTTGGAAAATTATGGATTTTCAGCCTGAAAATCC
>CAYRLD010000053.1:0-9839 GCA_964424925.1 uncultured Planctomycetales bacterium | reverse complement strand
ATTCTCGGATCGCCTCACGATATTGATCATCATAATTGAGATCCAGCCCCATCATGCGGCTGTACCAAGCCCCGACCAGAATCGCGCGGGCACGACCCGTTCTCGGTTCGGCTTCTTCCGGGGACATATCGATCGCCCGATCAAAATCGTCGACCGCATTCTCAAAGAGTCCCTTCGTATTCACTCTCTGCTCAAAGGAAGTAATTCCGAGCATCATGTGAGAAAGGCCCCTCATCATCCACGTTTCCATGAGAGGCCTCATGGAGAGAGCACGGTCGTAGTCGGCAATAGCCGCCCTGTGCTGGGATAGGGACTCCTTTCCTTTCAAAGATTGACCCCAGTTCGCATGCGCAAACCCGCGGCCTTCATAATAGGGGGCGTACCCCTTGTCCCGCTCAACCCCGGTTCCCCATACCTGGATCGAACTCTCGTAACGACCTTCTTCTGACTCCATGGTCGCAAGCGCTTCCAGTCCTTCTTCGAGAGTACGCTCAAGCGCCAACGCTTCTTGAAGAACCTTCTTCGCCTCCTCGCGTTCATCTAAAATCCAGAACAAGAGCCCTTTCGCACACGCCAGTTTTCCAGGGCTGATCTGGGAAGGGTCCCCCTCCACCAACGTCTCGAGTTCCTGAAGATAATTCTGAATTTCCTCTCTTCGCAAAACGAGTTTCTCTCTTATTGCGGGATCGATCTCGATTCTTCTTGGACTTCGACTGGTCCCCTGAAGGACTTGCTCTATCTGGCGTCGACGGGTCCGTTCCATATACTCTCGAACCTCATTCCGGTAGGTCTGAACCTCCAAGACAACCCTTTCGTAGAGCGCTGGTGCATAACCGGGATCGAGTCGAACCGCCTCGTTCTGCTCCCGGAGCGCTCGATCTTCCTGGAGAACCGCGCGGTACATCCGTCCCTTGATATAGTGAGGCTCGGCCAGTTCTGGATATTCGCGCAACACATCATCACAAGAGACCTCGATCTGCCTTACATCTTCTTCAATCCCCTCCCGACTTCCCGAGCGACGTAATCGAAGCAGCGTATCAAGCCGGTAGCGTGTCTCCCGACGAAGCACCTCGAGTTTCTTCTCTTTCGCTTTGAGGACCGCCGCTTCTGCAATTTGTATATTTTCCTCCGCCTTGATCCGATCTTCTTCGGCCGACCGCTTTTTCGACTGCGCGATAAGAAGAAAACCGGAGAGTCCAAAAACAGTCACAAGCGCGGCAACCACGATCGAAACGAGAAGCTTTCGCTTCGCAACAAACTTCTGAACCCGGTAGACCGTGGAAGGCGGGTGAGAAAGGATCGCATCTCCATCGAGCCATCGGGTCAGTTCATCCGCAAGCTCTTGCGCCGATTCGTATCGGCGCTGAGGATCTTTCTCCAGACATTTCATGACGATCGTTTCGAGATCGCGATCAAGTTTCGGCCGGGAAGAGCGGGGAGACTTCGGCTCCTCCTCATCAATCATCTTGAAAAGATCGTACGTACTCGAAGCGCGGAAAGGAGGCCTTCCGGTGAACAATTCGTACAAGGTCACGCCGAGAGAGTAGACGTCCGTCCGATGATCGAGCGTATCATTCTTTCCCTCCACCTGTTCGGGCGACATATAGGCAGGCGTCCCGAGGACAGAATTGACGCGGGTAATCGTAGAGTCGATCTCGACCTGCTTGGCGAGACCAAAATCCATGACATAGACGTGGAAGCCGATCGTATTGAGACGCGACGGGGTATCCCCCGAAATCGAACCGAGCTCTTCCACCATGATATTGGCCGGCTTGACGTCGCGATGAACAATTCCTTTCTCATGCGCGTACTGAAGGGCGAGAGCGGTATCCCGAACGAGAGCGGCGATCAGCCGCTCCTCCCCCCCGATAAATTCCTGAAGAGTGGTCCCCTCCACGAATTGCATCGCGATATAGTTGTTCCCCTCAAGTTTCCCCACTTCAAAAATGGGCGCGATATGGGGGTGCGTAAGTTGGCCGACGGTACGCGCTTCCCGTTCAAAGCGGGCGACGTCGATCTCTTCTTCGTTCTTGAGAAATTTCAGCGCAACCCACCGATGCAGCGGGTGGTCCCACGCTTTCCAGACATCGCCCACGCCACCCGAGCCGATCTTGTCCACAAGGGTGAACTTTCCGGTCGCCGATCCCGGACGCGTTCTGCGGGCGGTATCAACCTCGCTCGGCACCGGGCCCCTCGCGTCGGCGGGGGGAGGAGGAGCCACGGTCGACTCGAACGCTTCGAGAAAAGGGCGCCTCAAATCCCCGAGAGAGGACTCATCCTTGACCGTCTCTTTTGCAGCAGACTGCAGTAGGCGGCAACCCCGGCAGAGACCATCTACCAGTGTAGATGCTTCCCCACAAACGGAACATTCCCCGGATGACATAGGCGCGTAAATCCTCCTCCCTCATAATACCACAGAATCCGGAAAGGAATAAAAAAACGCCGAAGCCCTATAAAAAGGCTCCGGCGTTTCTGATGATCTCTTTCTTCTTCCATTTTTTCTTCCTGGTAAAAATCGCCCGGTTTATCGTAAGAATTACCGACCTGGGATGGTACGCCTCCTGCGAAGAGGGTCCATACCCCTTGATCCGATATTTTTTTCCAGACTTCCCATTAACATCCCCCTCCCCCCCGAAGGCGGGAAGGATCAATCCCATATATATCGCGGCCGCGAGGGCGGTTATCGTCTATTTATTTATAAGGGTCTCCTTTCCATATTCAGATCACTTTTATCGCAGGGAAACCTTCACCGCATCCCCTCCCCAATCGGCCTCAAGGCGGGTCGATGTGGGGGTGCCCACAAAAAACATCCGGGCTCGCTTCCCGTGGAGATTCGCGGTCAGGTCACGGTATTTCCCTTTCACCGAAAGGACATACCGCCACGCTTCGACGGAAAACACCCGGGTCTTTCCGCGGTTCGTTGTACGAACCTTCTTCCAGGCCCGGTCCCAACGAAGATCGACGAGGCGGGCCCTAAAATCGAACGCCTTTCGACGAAAGACCACGTCCCAACCCCTTGCCGATTTTTTGTAGAGAGAAACTGCATATCTCCGGGGCGCCAACCTGGGAATGTAGAGATGATTTCCCCGCGTATACTCCACCGGTTCACTCCGATGAACCTCCACATATCGAGAACGTACCCTCGGGAAATATCTCCGGAGGGAGACAGGAAGGGTAAACTTCCGCTCCACCCGGACCTGGTAGGTCCCCTCGCCGGGAATCTGGAGGGGAATATCGAGGTCGAGCAGTCCCGGTCGTATAAATGGGCGGTCTACCCCGACCTGAACATAACCGAGATGGACATCTTCTCCCGCCCGAACGATGATCCGGCGAACCCATGCGCGCTCAAAACCCTTTTCGCTAAGCTCTTCGTTAAACCAACAAATCTCAACTCCATTAAGAGGAACATCCGGGTCGTCCGGCGCGCTCACGAGAAGGTCGTACGTTCCGGGAGGAACTCCGTCCAGTTCGAAATCTCCCCGGAGTGTCGGGCTGTCCCCGAACACCTGTAAAGAGGTGGCATACCCGCTGATCCGACTGATGATTCCTCTTCCGTTGCGAACCAGGATCACATTGGTGCCGTAGAGCTCTCTCGTTCCGGATCGATCTACGACAACGCCCCGCACCAGTCCGGTCGTTCGGGAGATGCGATTGCGATAGTTGGGGTAAAGACGGGAAACGGCCGAGACGTCGTCCGGATTGAGCCGGCCGTTTACCACACCGGAAATCGCTTCATGTGGACCCATCACGATACATCCATATGACATCACGCTCTGCAGGCTCTTTCTCGAAGTTAACGTTTCGATTGCGCGATTATTCAGGTACGAATGAGTCAACCTGATTCCATGACCGATTTCGTGCGCGGATACCTGACGAAAAGTCCGCTTCCATCTTAACCGGTAGGCCCGCCTCTCTTTAAGATACGTCCGGTACGAACGCCGTGACTGATTCCATTTCTTCGCTTTGATCTTCGCATCCGGGCGTTGGCACAAATATCGTTCGATTCTGATATCAAACCCTTTTTTGGACCAGAAACACTGCCCCCATTTACCTTCCTCTGCCAACGAACCGTTCAGGGTGATCATGTTACGCCCATCCTCAATGTTGAAGGGACGACCTTCAGAATCCAGATCCGTGACGGAAGTGATATAGGTCATCCCGAATCGCACCCGTGCCGTGGGCACGTTCTCCCAGAGCCGGGTCGCAAAGAGGGTCTCGTCTACAAGCCGGTGGTATTCCCGGTCCCGGATACTTTTTGTGGTCCACCTTTCCTCCCCGAGATAGATCGCCCGGTTCACCGTCAGGTAGATCGGATCGGGATGGTACGCCTCTATTTTCGAAGTTCCGTATCCCTGTAAAATGGACTTACGCCCCTCCCCCCCGAAGGCGGGCAGGATCATTCCCATCATTATCGTGGCCGCGAGGGCCGTCATCTTTATTATTCTCATCTTTAATCTCCTTAGTTCTTACTTTCCCGGAGTTCCACCCGTTCAGGCGGCCTCTTTATCGCACGTCACCGCCAGCCCCAGGTCGAGCAATGCATGAATGTGCTGGCAGATCTCTTCGGGAACAGAGCCCTCCGCGACAATCGCGAGAGCCGTCTCCGGAGAGGTCACCGCCAGCGTTTCCCCTGCCAACATCCGGGCGGAAAAGGAATCTTTCTTATTGCGAAGCGTCGCACCCAGGAGGGCTTCCACCAGGGCGAGCGCCTTCGAAGTCGATAATTTTGTCATCGCAAGTCTCCTTTCATACAGAGCCAAGAGTTAGTCTTCTTCCGTTACCAGCGTGATTCCCGCATCGAGAATCTTGCGCATCTTCTCGCGCAATTCAGAAGAGATCCTCCCCCGCGCCAGAATCTCCCGGGCTTCGTCCGGATGGACGGCCGCAAGGTTCTCCCCCGCCAGTCGCCGGGCCTCCAACGATTCGGACTCATCCTGCAATACCGCAGAGAGGATCGATCGACTCTCATCGGTATCCTGCGCGGCGATCATGCTGATCCAGCCGGTACGAACTGCAGTATCCTTCTCATACTTCAGCGCATCGACCGCGGTCGAAACCGCATCCGACTCGGGAAGACGGAAAGAGAGATAGAAGATCGATTCCTGACGGTTCTGGGGTGCGCGATCGTTCCGCGCGGTCGTCAGAAGAGTTCCCGCAGAATCCGCATCGTTTCGAATCCCGAGCGTCCGGATGGCGGAGAGACGAACCTCGTCCGCTTCATGCGCGAGGGCGAAGGCGGAAACCGCAGCGACAGGAAGAAGATCCTGACGTAAAGAGAGAACCCAGAGCGCGGTCTTGAGAACCTGTGGATCTTTCGACCGGTCGAGTACGTTCAAAAGAAGAGAGACATCCTCATTCGAAAGTTCCTGGTTGTTTCCCATGCACCAGATGGCCGCCTGAAGTTCCCGATCATCCTTCGGTTGACTCACGACGCCCCGAAGATCTTCTGGTTCCAGGAGCAGAAGCCCGGAGACACTCCTTGGGTCGTCTGGATGTCTCAAAGGTTCGGAATCCAGGCCCCCATGAAAATCCAATTCTGTTGTGGAAGTGAGAGAAGAACCTTCTTCATGATGGCCCCCGACCTCTACAACCGAGTCATGGACGACCGGAGAGGTGTGGCCGGAAAGATCTTCCCGGTAAGAGAGCAACCCCACAAGAACCGCCAGGGCGGCTGCAGGGGGTAGAAAACGAAAAAAAAGACGGGTGTATAGCCCGCCTTTTTCCTGTTCCGCACTATCGTTTCCTCTATTTCTTTTCATGTAAATCCTCCTTTGGAGCGATCTTTTCTCATTTCTGTAGAGAGTTCTTTTCTCATGCCTATCTATGTGCCTTTTCTGCACCATCGATTATGAAAAAAGGAACGAATTCGAGCGGGTGTCGTTCCAAAAATAGAGAGGATTTGCATTCGGGAGAGCTCATGTGGTACATTAAATATGGATAAGAGAGAGGGGGCACGCCAGAGTGCCCTGCCTGTTCGTCCCATCGGCACCGGATGTATTGGTCGCCGCTCTGACGGGTTCTTTTTGAGAAGTGGTTCTATCTTTGCAGGGTGATGTTGTATGACGAAGTATCCCTTTTATCACCGGGATCGTGCAGCCCGGTATGAAAATTACGCCGCCGAGTATGTCTTTGAGCAGACCGAACCGACCGCCTGGACCCCCTTGCGCAACCCCCTTCGACAGGCGCAGGCAGCCTTGATCGTTTCCGCCGGTCTGCGATTGCAGACCCAACACGAATTCCAGATCGGAGAAAAAGGGGGCTCTTCGGAGTTCCGTCAGATCTCGATCCACATCAACCCGGCCGATCTGGCGTACGACTTCACGAGCTACGAAACCTCCGAAGTCGAAAAGGATCTCAACGTTCTCGCACCGGTCAACCGTCTGAAAGATCTCGTCGATGCCGAAGAGATCCGGGGGATCCATGAAACCTTCTTCTCCTTCTTCGGGCTCTGCCCCGAACTGGAGGAACTCCAGGAGAGCGCGCTCAAAGTAGCCAACACCCTGATCGAAGCGGGTGTCGATGTCGCCTTCCTCGTGCCGGCAAACATGGTCTGCAACCAGACGATGGGACTCGTCGCGCGCACGCTCGAACGGGCGGGAATCTCGACCGTCACCCTTTCGACAGCGCGAGAGATCACCGAACAGGTCAAAGTCCCCCGCTCGATCTTCGTCAACCACCCTTTTGGACGAACGCTCGGGAAGGCGGGCGACAAAGAAGGACAACACGCGATCATGATGGAGATGATCCACGCCTTGAAGAATCTTCAACGACCCGGGAAAATGATCGAGAGCGCCGCACGCTGGGAAGGATTGATCGAATAAATAATGGTATCCTCCAGCGGTGGAACCGCTGCGAAAACATGAAAAGCTTCTTCTGATCGGGCTTCTCCTCTCGGCCCTCCTCATCCGAGTCCTGCTCATCAGTTCCCTTGAGGACAAGCCGTACTTCCACAAACCGGTTGTCGACAGTGCCGCGTATGATGAGTGGGGACAACGGATCGCCGAAGGGGAACTAACCTCCTCCGGAGCTTTCTATCAGGACCCGCTCTACCCCTATTTTCTCGGCGGCACGTACGCCCTCTTCGGGCACGACCTTTTTGTCGTCCGGCTTCTCCAGGCGGTGATTGGAGTTCTTGGCTGCTGGTTCCTCTTCGCCGCAGGCCGTCGATTGGCCGGAACATCGGTCGCGCTCGTCGCTCTTGGAATCGTGGCGTTCTACAAACCGTTTCTTTTCTATGACACCGCGCTCCTCAAAGAGTGGCTGGCGGTGGTTCTCGTCGAAGCGCTTCTTTACTTCCTCACCATCCGAAAACCGTCCGGCTGGCTCGCCAGTGGAATCGCGCTTGGCTTCGGCGTACTGGTCAGGGCGAATCTTCTCCTCTTCGGAGGAGCGCTCGTTATCACCCTTCTTCTTCGCAAGGAGATCCGCTCCGCCGCACTCGTCGCGGGAGGCATGATCATCTCGATCGCTCCGGCCACGATCCATAACGGGGTCGCGGAAAAAGAGTTTATCCTCACGACCTATCAGCTCGGCCCGAATCTTTATATTGGAAACCATACCGGGAACAATACAGGACGGTATGTGCCGCCCCCCTTTCTCACAACCGCGGCGCCTGGATTTGAAGAGCGGGATTTCCGAGCCGAAGCGGAAAGAGCAAAGGGAAGAACACTCTCCCCCTCCGAGATCTCTGACCACTACGTCTCCCGGACCTGGACGGAATTCGAAGCGGGACGATTCCTGAAAGTGACCGGCAGAAGGCTCCTCGAATACATCAACAATTACGAAGTCCCCGACAACTATCATTACGATTTCATGCAGCGGTTCTCGTGGGTGTTGCGAATCCCCTTCCCCGGCTTCTGGCTCCTCGCCCTCTTTGCCCCGATGGGAATCCTCTTCGCCTGGCGGGAACGCAGCAAGTGGAAAGAGCTATATCTTTTCCTCCCGCTCTACTACCTCTCGATCATCGGATTTTTCGTCTTCGCGCGGTACCGCCTTCCGGTGATCCCGGTCTTGATCCTCTTCGCCGCCCTCGGCATCGTCGAACTGGTCAAGCGAGTCCGGGAAAAGAAGGTTCCATGGGGCCCGGTTGTTGTCGGAGCGCTCTTCCTCGTAATTTCTCTCCTCCCGATCGGCCGAAGAGATTTCAACGTCGCCCACTATAATCTCGCTCTGCACTATTTTGAGAACGACCAACCGGCGAAAGCGGCCGGGGAACTAGAGTTCGTCCGGGATATCAAACAACCCCAATGGGTCTACCTGAGAGGGCTCGCCTACGAAAAGGCGTCGATCCCCGACCGAGCCCTCGAAGCCTTCTACGAGGCGGCCGAACTCGATCCCCAATCGGCCGAGGCCGCCTACCACCTTGGCCTCAGTTACCGGGCAAACGGGGACCCCAGAGAAGCTCTCCGATGGTTCCGGGAAGCCCGAAAACGGGCACCGAATCATCTGGAGGCGGCGCTCGAAATTGGTCGAATATATATAGAGAGAGGCGAATGGACCCGTGCCGAAGAGGTACTCTCCCTGGCAGCAGAACAGTCGTGGAGAGGACATTTGGAACTGGCTCGACTCTATAAAAAAATTGGAATCTGGCCCCGCGTGATCGAAGAAGCGGATAAAGTATTGATAGAAGTTCCGGGAGAAGCGGAAGCGCTCAAACTCCGGAACGAAGCGAAGAAGAGATGAAGAGAACAACATTCATTCTGGCCGTGGGAATCGCCCTCCCCCTGATCCTCTCTGGTTGCTCCAAAACCACCGGAGGGCACGCCTCCTCCGGAACGATCCTCCACTCTACGATCACCAGCCCTTACACCACGAGCGATACAGATGTAACCGGAGAAACGATACCGATTACTTCCTACACAGATCTCGATATTCGAGAAATAGAAGCGGGGATCTTCCAGGACGGAAACCTGGTTTACATAGAGGGCACGGTGGTCGACACGAGCAACACCCCCCTTGCCGGAGCCAGAATCGAAGCCTTTTCAGAAAATGGAACCAGAACAGGACAAATCCTCTATCGAAACAGTTCGGGCGCCATCGATACAAACCGCATATCCACATCCGCCGACGGACGGTTCATCATCTTCAATGCGTCCCCGGGAAGACTCCTCCTTCTCTCGACAGGGGGAGGAAACGGAAACCTTTATGTCACCGCACAGGCCAATGAAATTGTCCGGGTCACCCTCAAACTGAGTCCCGCCCCTCTGCTGGCGATCACACACACAGGTCTGACAAAAAATGGCCCCAACACGCCCGGGACTTCCCCCTCCGCCGAGGGAGGAGTCACCCTTTCCAATCTCGGACAAAACGCCCCCTTCCCCACGAGCACAAACGGAGCGGGAAACTTCTCACTGACTTCTGTTCCTGGCGAAACGGCAACCTATTACAAGTTAACCAAGAGTGGCTACATGGACACCTATACCCTTTTTGAAACCAATGGAGGAGCGGTCGACCTTCAGATCTTCAACTCTACTCAGGTAACCCAGGCACCTTTCAACCCAGGGGGGGTTACGATCGATCCGACAAAAGGAATTGTCACCGGATTTATCTGGGACAGCACAGGAGCCAATACCATCACAGGAGCGACGGCAGAAATCCACAATCAAACCGGAACCGATGTGGCCTACCTTACAGGATGGTTTGCAATCTTCAACGTTCCCCCCGGAACGCAGCTTCTCCTGGGAAAAGCGACCAACCTGCAGAAAGGAATCCCGGTCGAAGTGTTCGCGGATTCGGTCACGATCATCCCGACACGACTCCGACTCGAGGCAACGAATCCCGGAAAAGAAACCGTCTCTTTCTCCGGAACCACGCAGGACCTGCAGGGGGCCCCCCAAGGA
>CAYRLD010000052.1:0-10043 GCA_964424925.1 uncultured Planctomycetales bacterium | reverse complement strand
CCTTCCGGCCAATCTCGGCCTTCCCGGAAAGACGATGAATCATCGTCGTCGTGCTTCCGTCGAGCTGAATCGCAGCGAGGGTTTGGGGCGTCTTCAGATCGTTCCCGTCCAGGTCAATATGCGTTCGGGTGAATGAAATCACCTCGCCCTTCCCTGTCAGGGAAACATATTTCGTCAGCTCCGCCATGCACCGCTCGCAGAAGAGCCGCGCCGGAACATAGACCTGCTCACACGCCTCGCACGGCGTCGCAAGAATCTGCCCTTTGTTTTTGAGCGCGAGGAGAAACTTCTCCCCCGCAATCCCGACCGTATAAAGGCTCGCGACCGGCATCCGGCCCTTCATGACGCCGAGTTCTTCCGTTGTTGTTGTCTTTTCGAACATAACTATCCTTATCTCGTTGGCTTCCAGTACATGATATCGAGGATCGAGCCGGTCCGCTCTTCGGCCGGCTTCCAGACCGCCTTCACCTTCATCCCGATCTTCACCTTCTTCGGATCGACCCCGCCGATCTTGTGCATGATCCCGTGTCCGGGTGCCGCCCCGTCGATCTCGATGACGGCGGGGATCTCCGGATCCTTCAGCTTGATCATGTTCCAGGTGATGTAACAGAGCGAGAAGGTGTTGATGATCCCGGTGTCTTTCACGAACTCCCAGGAGTCGGTCGGCCGCCAACACCACTCACAATGCATCCGCGGAGGAACGAGCACCTTACTGCAGCCATCGCACTTACGCCCGATGATCTTCCCGTTCTTGAGCTCCCGAATGTAGCGACCGATCGCGACACCCGAATCCCAAGCGTACTCCAGCTTCGGCTCATCCCGTACCGTGAGAACTTTGTTCTGTTTGAAATCGGCCGCTTTTAGCGGCGTCCCGCGCAGCTCCATGGAGCCTCCCGAATTCTTACCTTGAATACTTTGTCAATTCCATTTTCTGGCCACCGGTCGTCTGCTTCACAAGCCAACCTGTCTTCGCCGAATACCAGGACACTTGCGAAAAGCGGCTTCCCGATACCTGATACGTTGCCTGAATCTTCCAGGCGGTAAACTCTCCCGCACCGACCCGGACCTTTTCCGGCCCCATATTCCGATAACTATACTCCGCTACTTCGTTGAGAATCGGGATTCGAGCCTTCCAGGTATCCCCCCGCTTCAATGGCAACTTCAGAATAAGCGCCGGGGATCCGAGGTTATTTACCCGACCGCCAGACATCATCCGTCGGATTTGAAGCCCTCCCCTGGAATTCTGGATCCAGGACCGCTCCTTCTTTCTCCCCCGGGTCGTCTCCACGACCACACAGGAAGCCCCGCCGACATTCTCCATTCCAACAACGGTCATCACAACCGGAACGGATCCGACCCGGTACTCCCAACGGGTACCCCTCTTCGTAGGTAGAAAATCTCCCTGGGTATTTCCGAGTAGAAACAGAACCAGGAAGGCGAGCTTCATCTACTATCTCCCCATCACCACAACGGTACCGACCTGCATCAAGTCGCCCCACGCCTGGGCCACACCCTTGCGCGGATTTCCCGGCACCTGGCGCTTGCCCGCTTCGCCGCGCAGCTGCCAGAAAAGTTCACAGATCTTCATGATCCCCGCCGCGGCAATCGGGTTTCCGACACCGAGAAGACCTCCACTTGGGCAGGAAGGAAGCTGACCGGTCGCCCGATCAAAGAATCCATCCGCCAGAAGCTTTGGCGCTTGTCCCTTTTCGGCAAGCATCAACCCTTCGAGGTGGTGAAGTTCTTTATACGCAAACGGATCGTACGGCTCGGCAATATGAATCTCTTTCTGAGGTTCTTTGATCCCGGCCATGTCATAAGCGGCACGGGCGGCATATTCGACATATTTTGGATAGTAGAGATCCCGGTTGGTCCAGTAGGCCGAGTCGAGGCACGACCCAACCCCGTCAATCCAGACCGGCTTGTCGGTAAGTCGCTTCGCCGCCTCTTCGCTCGCTAAGATAACCGCACCTGCACCATCAGACGTAGGCGATACCATCTCGCGATGAACCGGCCAAGCGAGGACCTCACTATTAAGAACTTCTTCCACAGTAGTTTCACGACCGAGCTGGGCAGATGGATGATCCATTGCATTTTTTTTATTCTTTACGCTCGCCGCCGCAATCTCTTCCAGCGTAATTCCGTGCTTCGTCATATACCGGTTCATCTCCAGAGCAAAGATCCAGAGGAGATTCGGACCGAGAGGACGCTCGGTATGATGGTCAAAAATCGTCAGGAAAGCGCTCTGTGGATGCGGCTGGAGAGCCGACATCTTCTCTTCACAGACCACAAGGCAGGTATCAAACATCCCACTGGCGACATGAAACCAGCCGTGAATCGGAGCGTAGACTCCGGTTCCACCACCCACATAGTTTCGCATGTACGGTTTCTTATAGGCACCGCTCCCATCCGCGAGGAATTCCGCCTTCTGGTGAACTCCATCGAACGCATCAGGAGCCGTTCCATGGACAACACAGTCGATCTCATCGAGAGACATATGTGCACTGTCGAGCGCGGTCTTCGAGGCGGCCCAACTCAACTCTTTGGACGTATCCTTGGCCCGACGCATAAACTTGGTCAGACCCGCGCCAATAACGGCTACTCTCCGCAATCCCATATCAATTAATCCTTTTATTCGTCCGCACTAAGAATGGCAACCGCACCCGAAGTCGTCGGGACACCACGCCAGCCCATCGCCAGTCCGGTCCGGGCGCCAGGAATTTGACGTTCCCCCGCCTGACCCCGAAGCTGAAGACCTACTTCGACAACCCGGGCGAGGCCGTTCGCATCGACCATATGCCCCATCCCGAGAGCCCCACCGGAGACATTGACCGGAACCCGGCCCGTTCTTTCGGTAACACCCCGTTCGGTTGCTTTGCCCGCCTCACCTCGATCGAATACTTTCAACGCTTCGAGATGTTGCAGTTCTTTATAGCCATAGCTGTCATCGACTTCGAAAAGATCGATCTCTTCCGCTGGATTTCGAATGCCCGCCTGCTTGTACGCTTGTGCCGCAGCGAGCTCGGCATATTCCGCCCGCGACCAGCTTCGGGATTCGAGGGTCGGGGTATCATTGCACCACCCGATCCCTTTGATCCAGATCGGCCGCCCCTTGAGGTTCTTCGCCCGCTCTTCGCTCGCGAGAACCACGACAAAAGCCGCATCACTCGGTCCGGCAATATCGAGTTCGCGCAGGGGATCCGCAACCGGCTTCGACCCCGCCACATCTTCAACCGTAAGACTGGCAGAATAAGCACCGGATGGATTGCGCAGAGCGTTCTTTCGATTCTTGACCACCACTTGCGAGCACTGTTCCACGGTCGTTCCGGTCTCGTGACAGAAACGGTTCATCTCCATGCCGGCAATGAAGTGGGGGCTCGCCCGGAAAGGCCGGTTCCAGACCGGATCCATCGCGTAATGAAGAATATGATCCATTGAGAGAACATTGGATGCCTTCGAGTGCGATTCGACAACGACAATGTCATACGCACCGGTGAGGATCTCCATATACGCATCGGCCAACCCATGGATCCCGTCGCCGCCCACCGTGTGGACATGCTTCATGACGGCACCAAGTTGGTCGGGCGCATATTCGTCCGTAATGGAAATGCCTTCGATAAAATCTTCTTCGCAGCAGACAAAGCTGTCGACATCCCGGGGACTGATTCCGGCATCCTCGTACGCCTTTACCGCAGCATCATACGTGAGTTCGCGATAAGAGACTTCCGGAGTGACAGTCCGGGCAGGGGTATATCCAATTCCGACTATGGCAGCACGTCGATTCACAGAGGCCCTCCTTGAAGGTCGGGGGTAGTAAGAGGCGTGTAGTATAAAGAGCCAAACGAAGTTGGCAACTTTTTATGAATCTCCGCGACGTTTTGGAAGTTCTTCGTTTAGATACTTTACGATATCGCGGGTATCCGTTCCCGGCCCAAAGAGACGTCCTACCCCTTGTTTGCCCAGTTCCTCGGCATCTTCGACCGGAATCACACCCCCACCGCAGAGAAGGACATCATCCATCTTTTTTTCCTGCATGAGAGACAGTATTTCGGGGAAGAGCGTCATATGCGCCCCGGATAGGATCGAGACGCAGACCGCATCCGCATCTTCCTGCAGCGCCGCATTCACGATCATTTCACAGGTCTGGTGCAGCCCTGTGTAGATCACTTCAAAGCCGGCGTCGCGAAGTGCGGCCGCGACCACCTTGGCGCCGCGATCATGCCCATCAAGACCAGGCTTCGCGACGATGATTCTCCACTTTTTTGTCATAAGCTCCGTTTACCAGTAAATGGGAGGTTCTGTCCAGGTTCCAAAATCGACTTTCAGAACATCGATGACCTCGCCCAGTGTGGCACCTTTCTTGACGCCGTCAAGGATCTTAACCATTAAGTTCGAGCCATCTTTCGCACCCGCGCCAATATCTTCGAGCGCCATCCGCAACGTTTCGTTATCCCGGGAGGCCTTGTACTCCTTCACCCGTTTGATCTGCGCGGTCTCAACCGAGGGATCCACCTTCAGAAGAGGAAGAGGCTTTTCATTCTTATCGACAAATTCATTGACCCCTACATTTATATAGGTCTTGTCTTCAATCGCACGTTGGAATTCGAACGCCGACCGGGCGATCTCTCGCTGTGGATACCCATGTTCGATCGCAGGAATCATTCCCCCCATCGCTTCGATCGCACCAAAGATCTTTTCACACTCCTCTTCCATCTTCGTCGTCATCGACTCGATGAAATAGGAGCCCGCAAGAGGATCGACCACATCAGTCAGTCCCGATTCGTGCTCGAGAATCTGCTGCGTTCGAAGGGCGACCTTCACCGCATGCTCGCTGGGCAAAGCCAACGCTTCATCCATGGAGTTGGTATGGAGCGATTGGGTCCCCCCAAGAACACCCGCGAGAGCTTCGATCGTTGTTCGAACAATATTATTCTCGACCTGCTGCGCCGTCAGAGAACAACCCGCGGTCTGCGTATGGAAACGAAGCCTCCAGGAGGCCGGGTCCTTTGCTCCATACTTCTCTTTCATCCGCCGGGCCCAAATACGGCGCGCCGCACGGAACTTCGCAATCTCTTCAAAGAAGTTCATGTGCGAATTAAAGAAGTAGCTTAATCGGGGGGCGAACTTGTCGACCGGGATCCCTGCCTTGATGCCATACTCAACATAGGTAAAGCCATCCATTAAGGTATAGGCGAGTTCCTGCAGAGAGGTCGACCCCGCTTCCCGAATATGGTAGCCCGAAATGGAAATAGGATGCCATTTCGGAACATGCTCGGAACAGAACGCCATCATGTCGGTGACAATCCGCATGGAAGGTTGCGGCGGAAAAACCCACTCTTTCTGTGCGATATACTCTTTGAGCATATCATTCTGAATGGTGCCACGAAGTTTGTGAATCGGAACGCCCTGTTTTTCTGCGACCGCAAAATAGAAAGCGAGAGCGATGGCAGCCGTACAGTTGATCGTCATCGAGGTCGAGACATCCGTCAATGGAATCCCATCAAACAGGGTCTCCATGTCGGCAAGGGTACAGACCGCAACCCCTTCTCGGCCCACCTCTCCTCTGGAACGGGCATGATCCGAGTCGTACCCCATGAGGGTCGGCATATCAAAAGCGATCGAGAGTCCCGTCTGACCATGATCGAGCAGGTATTTAAACCGCTCGTTCGTATCGACCGCCGTACCGAAACCCGCGAACATCCGCATCGTCCAGGTCTTCCCCTGGTACATGGAGGCGTACGGCCCCCGGGTGAACGGATACGAACCCGCCTCCCCAAGATCCCGCGCGGGATCAAAATTTTTCAGATCCTCGGCACTGTAATGCGTTCGATCTGCGGGGACCTCCGTTCCGGGAAATCGAGACCGACCCGTCGCTGTAGACGGCGCTTCGGGAGAGGACGATGCAGGGGGGGTCATGGAAAAGCCTCCTTCACCAGCGCTTCCGCAGCCTGGTAGACCGTTTTTGTTCGATTCGTTACTTCGGAAACCGATCGGGAGAGTTTTTCTTCCGAATCCTCGGTCTCCCAGAGATTCTTCCGAATCATCATCTCCACAATCTGTTTCATCCGGTTCTGTAAATTTTCACCGCGACGAGCTTCAAATCGACCGTCTTCTCTTCGCATGTCGACGGTGGTATTTATTTCATCGAGAACCTCGGCCACGCCCTTCCCTTGAAAAGCAACCGTGTGAAGAATGGGAACTTCCTTTCTCGTCCGCAGTCCCATCGAAAAGGCGCTTTTGAGATCATATTCCAACTTGTCCGCTCCAACGCGGTCCGCTTTGTTGATGACCAGAAGATCGGCAATTTCCAGAATCCCCGCCTTCATCGCCTGGATCCCATCCCCCGCCTCGGGAGAAAGAACAACCAGAACACAGTCGGCGCCACGGGAAATTTCAAGCTCGGCTTGCCCCACCCCGACCGTTTCCATAATGATCACGGTCCGGCCCGCACCATCCATGAGATCCGCCGTATCATTCGCCGCGCGGGATAATCCACCCGAAAATCCGCGGGTCGCCATCGACCGCATGAAGACATCCCCGGTTTCGCCGGTCTTTTTCATTCGAATGCGATCGCCGAGAAGGGCTCCTCCACTAAAGGGACTGGTCGGATCGATCGCAATAATGCCCACCTTTTCCCCTCTTTCGAGAAGAATCGTGGTCATCTCATCGACCAATGTAGATTTTCCGACCCCGGGAGGACCGGTCAATCCAATTCGAACCGCACCCCCAATCCGATCCCCGAGAGCATCCAGGATCTCTCTCCCCTTGGCAGATCCATTTTCCACCTGAGAAATCGCCCGACTCATGGAAAGCGGGTCGCCATCACACACACCTTGGATAAGATCCATGCGCGGCAATATACCACGCGTCTGGAGCATCCACAAGAAGGAGCAAGATTCTGCTCTGAGAGGCTTGCTCCCCTGGAATCAGGGGGATATAATTTCCACTATGACAGAGAAAAATAAAGAGCCCCGCACTTCCAAGAAAAAGCCGTACCAGAAACCAAAAGTAAAATCCGCAAAGTTCTACGAACGAAAAGCCCTTGCCTGCGCTAAGGAAGAAGGTTCTGGTAACCCCGAATGCGCAGCCGGTTTCTACTCCTAATCGCTCCCCTACTGGAAGAGGAGTCACCGTGAAACTGGGTATTTTCGGAGGAGCGTTCAACCCAATCCACCACGGCCACCTTATTATTGCCCAGAGGGCGGTGGAACACCTTTCGCTCGACAAACTCCTTCTCATCCCTACGGCCATCTCTCCCCGGAAAGAAAAACGATCGATTACCTCTTCTGAAGAACGGCTCGCCATGGTTCGCCTCGCGGTCCGGGGAAACCCCTCTTTGCAAGCAAGTCCAATGGAAATCAATCGTGGGGGGACTTCTTACACAATCGATACGGTACGAAGCCTTGACAAACCGGACGTAAAACTCTTTCTTCTTCTAGGGGCAGACTCCGCGAAAGGCTTCCCCAAATGGAAATCTCCGCGTGAAATCGCCCAAAGGTGCACGATCGCAATTGCAGGTAGACCTGCGACATTAGGGGTCCAAATGCCGAAATATGTTAGTAGAGTGAGAAGGATCCCCGGGCCTCTCTTGGAGATTTCCAGTAACGAAATCCGCAAGCGAGTCCTGAAAGGTCTTTCTATCCAGTACCTTGTCCCGGATGGGGTAAGTCGATTTATCAGGAAGATAGGGTTGTACCAAAAATGATTCAGACAATAACACGAGCGCAATCCTGGTTTGAAGAGTCTTGTTACGGCGCAGGACATGCGCTCGATCTCCTTCTCCGCTCCATCTTCACCATGCACAAAATGGGAAAGAGATGGAAAGAAACCTTTTACCAGACCTACAACGCCATTTTTGGGGCGATGCCGGTCGTCTTCCTGACCGCCCTTTTTACCGGCATGATTCTCGGACTGCAAGCGGGGCTGACCCTGAAAGATTTCGGACAAGAATCCGCTATCGGGTATCTCGTGGCCGCTTCCATGTGTCGTGAAATGGGTCCAATTTTCACCGCACTTCCGATCGCGGGCCTGATCGGATCGACATATGCGGCCGAACTTGGAACGATGAAAATTTCCGAAGAGATTGATGCTCTGGAAGTGATGTCGATCGACCCGGTCCGCTACCTTGTCCTTCCCCGAATCATCGCACTCGGCATAACCTGCACCCTTCTCACCATCTTCGCAGATGTCATTGGTATTCTGGGAGGGGGTCTTGTAGGCCAAGCGATGTTAAATGTCGATTTCGACCTCTACTTGAAAAATGCCAGAAGAGTCCTGACCCTTCATGATATTTATGGTGGACTTCTAAAATCGTTCGTCTTCGGCCTCGCGATCGCCTCGATTGCATGCAGCCAGGGACTCCGTGCGGGACATGGAGCCCAAGGCGTGGGCCGAGCCACGATGAAAGCGGTTGTGATTTCCTTCGTTCTCGTCCTTATGTTCGACTACCTTCTTTCCTGGATGATCTATTAACCAAGAACCGATACAATGAGCATGGTGCAGAAAGAACAAAATCAAGCCTCGCCAGTAGAAGAGGCCAAGACTGAAGCGCCCACGGAAAACTCCGTGGAGCTCTGCGGTTTGCGAAAAAGACTCGGAGGACTCGTCGTCCTCAATGGAGTCTCCCTGAAAATTCACCGCGGAGAAACCATGTGTATCATCGGAGGAAGTGGAGCGGGTAAATCCGTCACTCTGAAACATATTGTGGGCCTCATGCAACCGGATGAGGGACATGTCCTCGTCAATGGGGTAAATATCACATCCGCTAAAGGAGAAGAGCTGGAGGAAGTTCGGAAAGGAATCGGTTTCTGCTTCCAGGGAGCGGCCCTTCTAAACTCCCTCACGGTCTTTGATAACGTAGCGCTCCCCCTCCAAGAACATGAAGGGCTCGAAGGAAGTGAATTAGAAGATCGAGTGATGTCGAAACTCGACCTGGTCGGATTGGAAGAAGCCGCGAAAAAGATGCCCTCGGAACTTTCCGGAGGAATGAAGAAGCGAGTGGGACTCGCCCGCGCGATTATCCGAAATCCAGGAATCATCCTCTATGATGAACCGACCGCCGGCCTCGACCCCGTCACCGCATCCACTATTAACTCCGAGATTCTCGACATGCAAGCGAAGCTCAACGTTAGCTCTATCCTGGTCACGCATGACATGTCGAGTGCATTCCGTGTCGCAAATCGAATAGCGATGCTGTACAAAGGGGAGATCATTGCCCTCGGAACCACCGAGGAGATCAAGAAACATCATGATCCCCGCGTACAGCAATTTATATATGGAGATTCCGAAGGTCCCTTGTCTCGAGGAAAATCATGAAAAAAGGTATATGGCTCGGCTTTATCTTCTTTGTAGCCCTCGTCCTACTTGGGTTCGGAACCTTGATCGTCGGAAATATCGACATGTTCAAGGAACCGCACATCTACCGCGCTCATTTTGCCACCGTGGAAGGTCTGAAAGCGGGAGATGATATTCGAGTCGAAGGCGTTGGGTATGGGAAAGTTTCCGCCATCAGTCTCGATCCACGGGGCGGCGTTATGGTAACGCTGGATTTAAATGGACCGATTGAGATCTACGAAGGGTACGAAATTTATGTCGAAGCCTTTACCGTTCTGGGGGGAAACTACATCTCGATTACCCGAGGAAATCTGAAGGGTCGAAAGCTCGACACAACGCAGGTTCTAAGCGGCCTGGCGAGACCAAGTGCCCTGTCCGAAGTAGGTCAGATCGCACAAGACAACCGGGAGACGATCCATGAACTCCTCACCAATCTCAAAGATGTTACCGCTGCCATTAAGGACGGAAAGGGAACCGTCGGAAAGTTTATCAACGATGACGGACTTCATCAGGACCTTCAAGACTTCGTCAAAGAAGGAAAAGAAAGTCTGACCGAAGTAACCAGTTCCATGAAAAAGCTTCTCGACGGCTCGGGAGAAGGCCCCGTGAAGGAACTGCTTCACAACAAGGAAATGGCAGACAAACTCATCGAATCAGTCGACTCCATGAAAGAAGTCGCCGCATCTCTAAAACGAATCAGCGCAAGCGTG
>CAYRLD010000051.1:0-10199 GCA_964424925.1 uncultured Planctomycetales bacterium | reverse complement strand
AGAGGTGCACCCAAAGACCAATAGGAGCAAACCCGTAAGAAAAACGTTCTTCATCGATTGATCTTCTCCTCTTTCTCGGCACGTTGGAGCGCCTTTTGGATCTCATTTCGTGTGTCGGTATTTGTGGCGTAGGCAAGAGCATTCTGGAAGGCCGTGATCGCTTTTCGAGAATCTCCTTTTTCCAAGAGGATGGCTCCGAGTAAGTGGTAGGTATGGGAGGAAGGGGCGAGGCGTGTCGCTTCGGCAGCATCCGTTTCGGCATCCCCCAACAGCTTCCAGCTTTGATAGATTTGTGCCCGGAAAAAATAGGCTTCTGGGTTGAGCGGTTGCAGTTTGATGCAGGTATCGAAATCCGCAAGCGCTTCTTTTTCGACGCCGAGGAAAGCAAGGATGCTTCCTCTTTCTAGAAAGGCTTCCGAATAAGACGGGTTGAGTTCAATTGCGAAGGTTAGGTTTTTGCGTGCAGAATCGAGTTCCCCCGCCTCAATCTCTTCTCGGGCCTTCTGAAAAAAAGAGGTGGCAAGGTGATGCCCTCTTTTTCGTGCCCGTTCAAAATCTTTTTCGGCCTCTTCCGTGCGGCCGAGCATTCGATAAAGAACACCACGGTGCATATAGATTTCCACTTGGTAGGGTTCAAGACGAATGGCGACTCCATAATCTTTTTCGGCTTGCGTATAGTTCCCCAGAATCCCATGCAGGATTCCCCGGTGCAGGAAGGCGTTCGCATCGGTTGGGTTTTGTTGGAGGTAGGTGGTCAGGTCATTTATCGCAAGTTTCGGGTTTCCGACCTTTCGATAAAGGGCGGCCCGAAGGAGGCGTGCTTCTGAATGCAAGGGGTTGATCTGTAGAGTTTTGGTTAAGAGTGAGATCGATTCAGAAGAGGGGTGATTTTTTGAGAGGGATAGGATTGCTTTTCGGTAGGAATCGTCTGCATTTGTCGGAGCGGTGGTACAGGATACGGCGAGAAGAGAGAATAGGGTTACGAATCTTTTTATCATCTCTCTTTATTATAGGGTCGCTTCCGGAAATGATCCACCAGTGCCTGGAAGTTTGGGTCGTTTCGTACCGCTTCGAGGTCGGGATCAAGGAAGAGGTGGTCCCAGTCATTAAATCCCGCTTTGAATGCATTGCGCAGAGACAGAAGTCCTCTTTTTATATTGCCCGAGAGCGATTCGATGCAGGCAATGTTGTAATGGGAAACTTGTTTGAGTTTTCTCCTTTCTGCTGGTGGGATTCTCCCTGCTTCCTTGGAATCGGAAAGGAGGAGTTCCTCGAGTACATTCAGGTAGCATTCTTTTGCTTCCGGATACCGTTTCAATTTAAGGAGGTCTGTTGCATCGCTGAAGATTGCTCTCGCTTTCGGTATTTTAAATAGGAGGGTACGAATTCGGACATATCCCCGGATCTGCTTTTTCATCATTTCCGGATCTTCCGAACGGACCGGAATGAGTTTTACGAGCTTTTCCATATCTCGTTCGAAAGCGGGGTCGTCCTTCAAAGCGTAATGGCAGATCATCCGGCAAATGAGTGCGGTGAAATAATCGGGATCCGAACGAAGCGCGACATCCAGATCTTTTCGTGCTTTCCGGAATTTTTCCTCTGTTCCTGGAGTCATGATAGTTTGGGAGGCGCGGAGAAAGCGTGCCTGAGGGTTATCTCTTTCGATTTCAATGGCGCGGTCGAGATCGATTTGGATCTGTTTGCGGGAGCGGACGGGCATCGGATCGCTTTGGAGAACGATAGCACGGTCTATATAGGTTTGCGCCTCCTGGGGTGAAATCGATTCCATTTCGTTGAGGTCGTTGAGCGCGTTTTCATATTGGTCCAGGAGAAGGTGAATTCCTGCGCGGACACGATACGCCTCTGTATTGTTTACTTCGGAACGGATAGCCGCATTGCAATCTTCCATCGCGAGGGTAAGAAGTTTGTCGATGTTATTTTGCACTAAAAGGGCACGTGCTTTTCGGATGACCGCTCGGATGACATAGGCATCGGCAAAGGCTCGGTTTTCTTCGATCGCTTTCTCGGCGAGGGAAAGGGCGGCCTCCCACTGATCGAAGATGGCATTTAATCCCGCTTCGGCCGTTAAGGCGAGTTCGGGTCTTGTCGAAAGCTTTTTTAGGACGGTGATATCTTTTTCGATTTCTACTCGTTTTCGTTCGAGAATTTTCTCATCGGGGGAGGTCTGAGTCGGGGTGCGTAATCGTTTTTGGATGACTTGTTTCAGTTGGAGTTGAATTCGAGCGTAATACGCTTCTGCATGGGTAGGATCGAGGCGGATCGCTTCACTGAAATCTTTTTGTGCGAGATCGGGTCTTGCGAGTGATTTGCGGGCGATCCCCCGGTAAAAGAACGCATCGGCATAGCGGGGGAATAGTACGATTGCTTTGTTCAACTCTTCAACCGCTTTTTCCAGAACGCTTCGACGTTCTTGTCTTGCGTCCGCAGTGTATCGAGAAGCTTTTTCAATTTCGTATTGTGCGGTCTCCAAGTGGGGCAATGCTTTCTGAAAGAGAACTTTGTCCTGTTCTTCCTGTGTGGGGCCGGGTGTCGGACGGAAGAGGAGCGTGGCGGTGATCATGATCAGTAGGAGGGACATGGCCGTGGCGGTAGAACGCGCGGGGCGTTTCTGAATCCACTTCGTTGTCCGGTAGATGATGCTGTTTCTGCGCGCTTCGATCGGCTCTCCGTTGAGAAATCGATCGAGATCCTCTCGAAGGTCTACCGCGGTGGCATACCGTCGACTTTTTTCCTTTGCCATCGCTTTGAAGCAGATCGTTTCCAGTTCCCGGGGGACCTCTTTGTTGAGTTCACTCGGGGGGGTAGGGGTGGCTTCTTCGATCTGGCGGATCGTCATGATTAAGGTTTCTGCCGCATAGGCGGTCCGTCCCGAAAGGAGCTCGTATAGGACGGTTCCAAGAGAGTAAATGTCACTCTTTTCGTCTACTTCCCGCATCGATCCGCTGATTTGCTCTGGAGGCATATAGCTGGCGGTCCCGATGATCTCTCCTGTTTTGGTGAGAGTTTTATCGTCGAGAAGTGATTTTGCGAGACCAAAATCGACCAGCTTTGCTCGTCCCTCTTTGTCGACGAGAATATTGCCCGGTTTGACGTCCCGATGAACGATATTGTGTTCATGTGCGTAGGAAAGAGCGCGTGCTACATCTCGTGTTATCTGGGCCGCCTCTTGGGGGGTGATTTTTGTTTGCGCCCGCTGGTCGAGGTTCTTCCCCTCGACATGCTCCATAACTATATAGTAAAGCGGTTCTTCTTTTCCGACATCGAAGACAGGAGCGATATTGGGGTGGTGCAGAGCGGCTGCGGATCGGGCTTCTCGTTGAAATCGAAGAAGTGTCTCCTCGCTCGCATGTTCCCCCGCGATCATCACTTTCAGGGCGACCGTATTCTTTAATTCTATATGGCGTGCCCGGTAGACGACTCCCATCCCTCCGGCGCCAATCTGTTCAAGGATTTCGTATTTCCCGATCTGTTTGGGAACTTTGGGTAGATTTTTCCCTTGGTCAGAGGGACACCAAGGACATTGCGGAGGACTTCCCTCCGGAACCTCGTAGGTTTGCCTACATTTTTCACACGTCGCACTCAT
Organism: uncultured Planctomycetales bacterium; assembly: GCA_964424925.1. Classification (GTDB taxonomy): domain Bacteria; phylum Planctomycetota; class MHYJ01; order MHYJ01; family JACPRB01; genus CAYRLD01. The sequence continues at coordinate 6,595 of CAYRLD010000051.1, read as the reverse complement.
CTGCTCGGTCTCTGTATAGAATATACTACGTTCAACTCTTTGATGGCGTGAGATCCTGGGGATATCCCCCTAAAAAAGACCTTTCTTTGTATTTCTTGTCGTCGTTTTTCAACAAGTGGGTAAAAAAGAGCTTATTTGTCGAACTCTCTATACAGCTTGCTCTTGTTCTGGAAGGTCGATCTCTTAGAAACGGCGTAAATAGCGCGTTTTGATTATTTACGAATTTCTGAGATTTGGGTATGCGTTTTGCAGTTGAACTCCCACCGGTTTCAAATTTTAACTTCGGGGGGAGTTACGATGAGATTTACGCCGTTTTTTCTGTCTGTGGTGGTTGCTCTGGGAGTGGCATTCGCTTCTCCGAAGGCGCAGGCCCAAAACACTCAAACCGACATCGTTTATCAGACGAGTTACACGATCCAGACCAGTAATCTTCCAAGTTGGATCTCGTCTACTTTAAACAGTCTCGGTACGAATGGGATCAGCAATGCGACCGCGGAATTTATTATTTATGACACCTTGTATTCCGCAACGGGCCAGATCATCCGTACGGCAAATGCCCAGGTGTACATTGTTGCCGCTGGAATCCCAAGTGTCCTCTTCGACTATTCGATCGAATATGACTGGGACACCGGAGAGGTCGTTTCGAGTAATACCAGCGGTGTTGGGCCGTGGAGTTGGAACTGGGGTGACGAGTTCCTCCTTTGGGACTATTCCACGACCCTTTGGGGTGCCGAACTTGATATCAATATTTTCTGGGGTTGGTTCGCGAATCTTACGCTGAACGTCTTTGACGCTTCTTTGGAGGCGGCAGGGTATATCCGTTCAACGCTCGACGTCGCGATCGATGTCAGTGCCCTTTTGGTCGGTATTTCTGGAATTGTATCGGTAGAGACCTCTTTTGATGCTCGCCCGATTCAACTTCGTGCCGTTCTCTTGTTGAACGCGTTGCAGGGAATCTATTTCAAGCTTCACTATGACCTGCCGATGCACTTGAAGGTCAAAGTCGACCTTCTTTCCGGATTGACTGACTTCACGGCGTACGAAAAAGATTGGGACTATTCCTGGAACCTCCTTGATAAGCATATCGTGGAGTGGTTGGAACCCAATTTCTAGTCTGAGGAGACGTTATGGGTAGGGTGGCCGTACGGATCGGATTTCCAGCGTTGGGATTGCTCCTTCTGGGGTTTTTCCTGATACGGGATCGGTCTGAACAAACGGTCAAACCAGAATCCCATTCTCGAGTTGAGGTAGAGTCTACGGACTCGCTTCCCAACGAAAGTACGGCGATAGGGCGTTGGGATTTCACCCGCACCCTTGTTTACCGCTTCGAAGTTTCCGGTGCCTTGACGGTAGAGGGACCGGTAGAGACGGAAAAGACTCCCGAGTCGGCTCAATTCACTTTGAGCGGGGACCTTGTTCTTGGCCCCGGAAAAGATTCCGATGGGCTCCTCTGTCAGTTTCGAAATATTTCGTCCAAGGGGAGTTCAGGTTCTGCTGATGGAGGCCGAGAATCCCTAGAAGGAAAAACCGCTCGCCTCTCGATCAGTGATCGAGGGGAAATCGTCTCCTTACAGGGAGAGGAACAGATTCGCGTATTTTTGAGCCACCTTGAGTTTGTTCTTCCAGAGGGAGATGAGGGGGAGTGGAGTCAAGAAGGGCAAGATCCTGCCGGCTCTTTTGTTTCGACCTACCGTAAACTGGGCTTCGAACTTGAGAGCGGTCGCCGGGTCATGAAACTGGAGAAGCGAAAGGAATATGTTAAGGATCCTTCTTCGAATAGAGGAAGTGCTCCCCTTCCGGACTACTTTTCTACAGGGACCTTTGACCTGAAAGAAAAACGGATGAGTCTGGTAGAGGTAACCGGGACGATTCCCAAGTCAGAAGGGATCTCCATGACGGGACAGGTTCATTTCACCTTTGTCTTTGATCATGAAGAGACAGAACGGATTGTAGCCAATCATTCGATCTCTTCTCCGAAGGAAAAGCCTTCTGTTTCGAAACGGTCGCAAACGAATCGGCCGAAAATTACCTTTGCTGATATTTCTCCCAACCTTTATAGCGCTGATCCGAATACCCGTGCTCGAGCTCTCTTACAGTTAACCCATGTCCCGGGCGCAGAAGCACGGCGTGTGATTCTGGAAGCGATCCAGGATTCTGATTTTCGGATTCGAGCGGCCGCAGCTCAGGCGCTTGTGACCTATCGGTCAGAGGAGAAGGTGATGGGCCACCTCATGACGATGCTTACATCAGACTCAAATCCTCTTGTTCGTTACCGGGTTGCTGGTTCTCTGAAGGGATCTTCCTTTCAGGAAGCGCGTGATCTGTTGTCCGTAGTGGCAAAAGAAGACTCTTCGAAATTTGTACGGAAAGCTGCAAATGAGGCGTTGGCTTACCCTATAGGAGGCATCGATGCGCATTAAATCAATCAGTGCTGTTATCGCTACCCTGACGATTGCTCTCTGCTCCCATGTTGGGGCACAGGAGACACTCGACTCCTCCGTTTCCCATCTTCCTGGGGGGCACGATCTCGCCCATAACACGATGGATGGTTCTTTTCTCGTTGCTTGGGCGGGAGAGAATGCGGGAGCGGGCCATAAGATGGAAATTCGAGCTCATCGACTCGTCCCCTCCGGAAGGATTACCGGGTCAATGATTGCGCTCGATATGTCCCATTTGATGTCTACCGAAGTGGCGGTTGCCTATGGCGAAGGGAAATACTTTGTAGTCTGGCGGGATGGACGGAGTTCGTCTTCCGTTGGCGATGAGGTGTATGGTCGCATGCTCGATTCGAGCGGAAATCTTCTCGGGGATTCTTTTCGCATTTCCGACCTAGGGGATAAGGGGCCGGACCGTTCTCCCGATGTGACCTTTGATGGAGAGAAGTTTCTTGTTGTCTGGGCTCATCGGAATCTTCCTCCTTCGGGGGGAGGCTTTACGGTTAGCTTTGTAGAAAATGACGACATCCGAGGGCGTTATGTGACCCTGGAAGGGACGATGGACGAAGCTTCGTTTGCTTTTACGACGGAAGCGGTCGACTCCCTTCGTCCTTCTGTTGCTACCCTTTCCGGGACGCCATTAACCGTTTGGGAAGATCATCCCGGTCCCGGGATGTCCGGACAGGTTTGGGGAAGATTTACGCCTCAACAGGCGCCGCACGAAACCAGTTTTCCCTATTCTGTTGGAGCGGGGATTACGAAAGAGGCTCCCTGTGTTGTTGCCGATCCTGATGCCAAGCAATATTTAGTTCTCTGGCGAGCGGAAGATGTTCGGGATGGAGATGTTTTGTTTGCCCGTCTTGCTTCTGCGGAAGGGAAGTATATTGGAGATCCTCGTGTCATTCAGGGGGTGAGTGGAGGCGTTCACACTTTTTCGGCTGCGTATGATGCTACCCGGAAAGAATACCTCGTTTCCTGGGATGTGGGAGTGAAAGAGACCGCAGGACATATTTGTGCGGTTCGACTCGATTCGAAAAATCTGGGAACGAAGTCGAAGATTCAGATCACAGAAGGGGAAACGAGAAACTGGGGTGTTGTTTCTGATCCTACCGGAGAGGGAGCCCCTTTGAGTGTTTATTTGAGAGAAGGGGAAGGGGAAAACGTAGAACTTGTCTCGGGTCGACTCTTAAGCGCTGTGCTTTCTGGAGGTCCTTCGAGTGGAGGGGGGGGAAGTTGTTCTGCCTCGGCAACTCGGTCGACTCCTTCGCCGATTCCGTTTTTAGTTCTTTCTCTATTCGTTGTGCTTTTATTGTTTAGTCCGCTTATTCGAAACCGTTCCGATAATAGTTCGTCCTAAGAGACGAAGGGCCGGCCTCGGTAGCGATTGGGAGATCTGAGATTCTGGGGGATGGGTTCGGGGAAGACGTGTGATCCACGTTTTTCCCATTTCCGCTTTTTGCCGGAAAGCCTATTGGAATCAAATCAGATCATATTTGGTGTTCTTGCCTCTCTATAGAGGGGCTGTTGTGGGGAGAATCTGATGTCTCACGTTGGTTCATTTACTCTATCTCGGAGTCTGTCCTTCCTTTTTCTTCTCGTCTTCGTGGCGAGTTGTGGGAGTGATGGCTCCGCTCCGGTTTCTACCGCTCCGTCTGCCGTAGCCGGTTCGGTTGAATCGGTATTTTATGCCGGTGTCTCGGTTGTGGATGTCACTCCTCCCATCGGGGTTCCTCTTGCTGGGTACGGAGGGGGTCCAAGGCGGTGTGATCCTGCGGATACCGACCCTTCGAACTATCATACGTTCCTTAACCCATCCGAGGGTATTCTCGATCCGATCTATGCGAAGGCGCTTGTCTTTGCGAGTGGCGATGCCAAGGTTGTGATTCTTTCTCTCGATCTGGTTGCGGTCGTATCGGAGTTTGTCGATCTGATTTTCCAATATGCCCGGGATATGGGAACGACGGTTCTGAAAGAGCATTTTATGGTTCAGTCTGCCCATACTCATTCCGGACCGGGAGCGATTTCGGGGCTGAAATGGTGGGAATTGATCGGTTCGGATAAACTCGTTCCTTCTGTGCAGCATGACCTGGCCAAAAAATGTGCGCAAGCGGTTTTCGAGGCGGAATCGAACATGGTTTCCGCTCGATTTGGTTCGGCAAGTGTTGACCTTCCCGGGATTACAAAAAATCGGCGGGCGGATGACTCTCCCAACCTCACCGTCGATATGGTGGATGAAGAACTCGGAATTCTTCGCATTGATGAAGCGAATGGAACTCCGATGGCTATGGTTTGGAACTTTGCCGTACACGGAACCTCGCTCTATTCTTGGAATATGAATTATTCGGCGGATTTCATGGGAGCGGCTTCGGCAAAAATGGAATCGGCGTTAGGTATTCCGGCTCTCTTTGCTAATGGGGCGGAGGGAGATATTAAGCCGTCCAAATCGGGAACGGCAGGCATTGAGGAACTTACTCCTCTTGTTGCCGAAAAGGCGGTAGAGGTCTTTAACGGAATTGAGACGAGTTCTTCGGTGACGCTTAAGAGCGCGTATGAAGTGATCCCTTTCGGAGATGCGGCGATCGACTTTTCTCTCAATCGCGCCTTCGGATCCTATTCTCCGCTCAATTATGTTCAGGTTCTACAGGCCTTGGGCTGGAATCCCAGTTTCAAGATCAAACTCAATTCAGATTGGTTTGAAAATGTCTTTCGTTTCCAGGCGATCCGCCTTAACGACACCGTGATTGTTTCTCTTCCTGGAGAGGCGATTCATCAGTTGGGATTAGAGATCAAAGCCGATGGAAAGTTACTCGGATTTGACAAGGTCTACCCCTTTGGGCTTGCCAACGGACACATGGGGTATATCGCTACCGAGGTGGAATATGAAATCGGAGGGTATGAGGGGATCGCAACATTCTTTGGTCCTAAGACGGGGGAGAATGTTCGGAATGCTTGTGCTTCGTTAATGGAGAAAATTAAGCCGTAATCGGATACGGATATCAAACTCAACTTGGATGAAGTCTTCACCCCGGTCTTGGGCGCAACCCACAGCGAAAGAGGAGTCGTGGGATGGACCGTGATGTTTCTGGGAAGACGTACGGTTCTAACGCTTTTACTAAATGAATGGAGAAGTCGCTGTGAAATTTTCACGTTTTCTGGTTCTATCTCTTCTTGTTCTTGCTTCCTGTAATGATAGTAGCTCTCCTGCCCCCGCAGTAGATCCTGTCGTTGCCGGTGTTGTCGAAACGGCGCTTCCTCCTTCGGGGGAATGGCTCTCTGGCGATTTGCATTCCCATTCGACTTATAGCAAGGATGCCTTTGAGCAGGGAGGGGATGGTGTCGGAAAGGTGATCGAAATCTCCGAAGAGGTCGGATTCGATTTCCTGGTGATCAGTGATCATCGAACATTGGAGCAGACCCGGGACGAAAACTATTCTTCGGATAGTATGATTCTTATTCCGGGAGAGGAGTGGGGAACGCACGGTCATGCCGGGGCGTTTGGGATCGAATCCGAAATTCCGCTCGTTGACTGGACCCAGCCGGTAGAAACGTATGACGACCAGGTGCAGTCGGCGATCCAGACCTGTCTCTCTCACGGAGGCGCATGGACGATCAACCACCCTTCCCGCGGAAAGAATCCTTGGATCTGGTCTACGGAAGGCGCCTCTGGGGTCGAAGTATGGAATAGTTTCTGGACGCTTGTGAGCGAAGATGCTCGCGTAAACGAGATCGATGATTTTATTGCCGATGGCATTGATGTAAATGAAGCGGTTCTTCTCTCTTCCCAGATGAGCGGGGTAGGGGGGAATCGTCAGGGCATCGTGTTCTGGGAAACCCTTCTGAATAAGGGACAGAAACTGGCCGCTGTTGGCGGAAGTGATCGGCATATGGTCGTTCTTCCCGGTTTGCCTACAACCCGGGTCTTTGCAGAGGAATCGACTCAAGAAGGGGTGGTCGAAGCGATTAAACTCGGCCGAACTTACATCACCTATAAACCGGACGGACCGGTCGTTCAATTCGAAGCTGATGGCGATGGGGATGGGATGTTCGAAACGATCGTAGGGGGAGAAGTTCCTCTTGGAAGTATTTCGTTCCGGGCTCGTATTTCCGATTCGATCGGCGGGGGGGAACCAGCCTTCTTCGGATTCGTTCATCCCGGCGAG
>CAYRLD010000050.1:0-10333 GCA_964424925.1 uncultured Planctomycetales bacterium | reverse complement strand
TAGAGGGCTCGAGGATTCGTGCGCGGATGTCGGTGATACGAACGTTCGCCGTCTCAAGAAGTGTTTTTAGTTCGCTTACTCGAATCGGTTTCTTTTGGGAGACCGGCAGCGGGATGTTGCCATACCACGCCTCTTCTCTCGGATCGGGCGAGAGCGTTTTCCAGAGCGTTTCGTGCGTGAGCCCTTCGAGCGGGTAGAGCTGTCCGTACCAGGAGAGCGCGCTCGGTTCGAGCGATTTGAGTCCCTTCGAGGTCGAGTAGAGCTTCTTCGAATCGCAGACCGGGATCTCTTTGGGGGAGAGCGTTTCCCAGAGGTTCGCATCAAGAGAGGGAACTTCCGCCGTCACCGCACAGACGATGAACGGTCCGAGAAGGGGGCCGTATCCGACTTCATCCATTCCGACAATGCGCGCCATATCGCCAGTGTGCCCCCCAGGCAAAATGATGTCCATCTTTCCCGCAGGTTGTCGCCGGCGTCGGGGGGATCTATACTGGCGGGCCATGAAATTTACAAAGATGCACGGCTGTGGAAACGACTACGTCTACGTCAGTCTCTTCTCGGAGAAGGTAGAGAATCCCTCCGAGGTGGCGCTGGCGGTGAGCGATCGGCATACGGGAATTGGCGCGGACGGTTTGATTCTCATCGCTCCTTCCGATTCGGCTGATTTCCGCATGATTATGTTCAATGCGGATGGCTCCGAAGGAGAGATGTGCGGCAACGGAATTCGTTGCATCGGGAAGTATGTATATGACCACGGGTTGACCAAAGAGACCGAAGTGACCGTCGAAACGCTCGGGGGAACGGTCTCGCTCTCTCTTCGCGTTCGGGATGGGAAGGTCGATCAGGTGACCGTCGACATGGGGGTGCCCCGGCCGGTGCCCGATACGTTTCATGTCCGGGCGAAAGGGGATTCCGATCTCCTTTCTGAGAAAATCGAAGGGTTCGACTGTTCGGTCATCTCAATGGGCAATCCGCACTGCGTGATCCCGGTCGAAGAAGATCCGTACGGAAGTTTTCCGTTCGAAGAGGTCGGTCCGAAGATCGAGTCTCATACTGACTTTCCGTCGAGGACGAATGTCGAATTTGTGCGGGTCTTGGGGGAAAATCATCTGGAGCAACGAACGTGGGAACGGGGAAGCGGGGAGACCTTTGCGTGTGGGAGTGGCGCCTGTGCGGTAGGCCTTGCGTATATCCGCAAAGGGATCTGTTCCTCTCCGGTACGGGTCGACCTCAGAGGGGGAAGCCTTTCCATCGGGCTCACCGACGACGGTCGGGTGATGATGACCGGTCCGGCAGCGGAAGTCTTCTCCGGAGAATGGCCAACGATTCCCGGTTCTGGTCGTTAGAGAAGAAGAAATTATGGCAAAAGCGGTTGGAGTCGAGATCAATGAGTCCCGGGTAAAGCTGCTCTCCGTCGATACGGGGAAGAAGCGGCCGAAGATTCTCCAGTTTCACGAGGTGGAGATTCCGGTCGACCCGGCCCGGTCATGGGAAGAAGGGGCTGCCGATGCCCTGAAAACCGCTTTTGTAAAGACCAAGAGCTCCAAGGCGAAGGTGGTCGTTTCGATCGATTCGGGCGAGGCGGTTCTTCGGGAGGTCTCTCTTCCTTTTCGGGAGGATGACAAGATTCGCCGTACCATTCATTCGGAGATGGAGAGTCTCATTCACAACCATGCGATTGAGGATCTTGTCGTCGACTACTTCAAAATCGATGAGCATGAAAAGGGAAGCGTTCTTCTTGCTGCTGCCGTTCCGAAAGCGGTTCTGGATGATCGACTCTCTCTTTGTCAGAGCGCGGGTGTCGATCCTCTTGCGATCGATTTAGATGTATCGGCGATCTTCAATACGCTTCTGCATACCGGTGCGATCGATTCGGATGATCCTCTTCTCGTTGTATACGGCACGCCGAAATTTACGAAGATCCTTCATATCGAGAATAAGCGACCCACCTCCATTCGGACGATTCGGTTCTCTCTTCCCTCCCCCTCTACGGTCAAGCAGGAGCGGAAAGACCGGGAGAAAGCGGCGATGTGGGAGACGCGCGAGGTGAAAGGTCCGGTGCCGATTGTGGTTCTGGATGATCATGAGCACTCTCAGTTTGATGAACTTGACTTTGATGCGCAGAGCGGCCTTGTCGAGATTCTTGCTAAAGAGATCTCTCGATTTCTCCTGGCGACCGGAGGGGCGCGCGATCCGAAAGAGATTCTTCTCTGCGGAGAGTATGAGCATGACGAAGCGGCACAACTTCTGGAGGCCGCGACGGAGATTCCGGTAGCGACGCACCCGATTCACGAAAAAGTCGATCACTCTTTCCCGGATGCCGGGCCGGAGTTCTCTTCCCGGATCGGGGTTCCTCTCGGGTTGGCAATGAAGGGGGCGGATGTCGACGCTCTTCAGCTCGATTTCCGGAAGGATCGGTTCTCTTTCCAGAAGAAATATGAAGGGGTAAAAACGACCGCGATGGTCACGCTTGAGTTGGTGATCGTTCTGTTGGCGGCATTCGCTCTTCAGCTCTACTTCAAAGCGGAAGATTTGAAACTCGCTTTTTACGGCCGCCAGAGCATGGAAGAGGTTCCGAACTCGGTTCTCGACTATCAGAATATGCTCTACATGAATGTCTCTGGGGAGACCAATGAGGATCCCTCGCAAGCGTATTCGCTTATGAAAAAGTTGTACCGCGAATCGAAGATGGCCTCGGGTCAGGAAAATCCGATCGAATATTCCGCGCTCGATTTCTGGAAGAAGATCGCGGAGGTTTGCCGTAGTTTTCATAACCGATATCGAGGGCAATCCGCGAAGAACCTTGGGGATGCGGATCTTTACCTTCTCCTGAAGCATGTTCGGGTTAATCAGCAGATTCGCAGTGGGAAAGTGACCACGACTGTTGAGATGAAAGCGGACGCGGCAAACCAGCAACAGTTAGAACTCTTTCGTAGGGAATTTGTAAAAATTACGCCTTTCCAATCAGCCGAACTCACAGGTGCCGTAGGGAATACGAAAGAGGGAAGGAAGGATTTCACTTTGAAGTATAGGAAAGAAGATCGATGAGGAAACCGGAAGAAGAGAAAAAGGGTAGTTCCCGGGGCGTCTTTATCGTTCTGATTCTTCTTGTGCTGGGGGTTTTGGGCGGGATTGTCTGGTTGCAGGGAGAGGTTGAGACGGCCCAATCTCAACTCGATGAAGCGAAAGAAGATTATGAAAAGATGAAGGGGTGGCAACGTTCGATCGCAAAGAACCGTGCCAAACAACAAAAATCGGGGGGCGGGTCGAAGCCTCCGAAAGACCCCGGTAGCATTCTTTCCTACCTTACGGAGAAAGCGCAAAAGGCGGGCATCCCTGCAAACCGGACCCGTGCGACCGCCCCGGAAAAGAGTCCGGTAGTAAAAGGGTGGAGACAGTGGACATGGAATATCCGGATTACCGGAAACAAAGAGAATACCATCTCACGGAAATCCATTGTCAACTGGCTTGAGGCGGTTCAGAAAGAGCGTCCTTATCTGAAAACGAAAGATCTCATAATCGAGTACCTGGAAGATAAGGTCGAGAAGGCGACTGTCTCGATCTTTTATTTGGCAAAAGAGAAATAGGTCCACTTTTGTCGACAGAGTGTAGATAAATCGCATCACTCCCTCCTGACTGTTCACAAATTTCATCGTCTTGTAAAGCGGGGGTCCATTTCTAGAACAGGACTTTAAATGCCTTATATTGGGTTTAAAGGTTGATTACACCCTTTTCTTCTCGGTTGGCACCCGTTTTGCTCAAATTTGAATTGTGGCGGGGGAGAATTGGGGCATCAGATCATCTCTCCTTTCCGCCAGTTGTAAGAGGATTTGTTACAAGGGGCGCGCATGAGAATGCGATTGGCAGATCTCTTCACTTCAGGACAGGGTCCGGGTTTTCCTGGACGCATTTAAGGTGGATGGTGCGATGAAAAGAAGTTTGTTCGTATGGTTTGTTCTCTTTTCGGTGCCGGTGATGTTATGTGGGGTTTCGGGTTGTGAGGAGTGGCGCAGCGCCCTCTATCCGGCCGACTGGGAACCGGGAGATAAAGATTCCAAGGGTCGCTTCCTGCACGATTTTTCGTACGCCGGATACAAAAACGGCGAAGAAGATCTGCCGACAGTGTCGGGACCTCTTTTCCATGTCACCAGTAATGGCGCGGATAAGACCGGGAACGACGATGCCACGAGTGCGATTCAGACGACGATCAATCAGGCTCAGAATGCAGGAGGCGGGGTTGTCTATTTTCCACAAGGGATTTATCGGGTGGAAGGAAAGCTCTCCATCTCTAAGTCGAAGATTATTCTTCGGGGTGCTGGCTCGACGAAGTCGAAGATCTATTTCACCAAATATTCGGACATGAATCATCAGGCTCACATTTCTTTTACGGGAAATGTGTCGACGAATGGGAACTGGCTTCTCTCTCAGGATGGAAAAAACCCTTCCGATCATGTCTTTCTCGGTTCGACCTCGGGTCTCGCCATCGGGGATGAAGTCGCACTCGGCTTTACGATTACCCCAGAGTTCCGCGCCGAACACGGGATGAGCAGTTACTGGGGTTTCTCCGCAGGAAACTGGAAAACGTTTTTTCGCAGAACCATTACCGAGATCAATTCGTCTACCGGTAAGGTCTCTTTTGATGTTCCTCTTCGATATATCCTGAAGACCCGTGATGGAGCTTCTTTGAAAAAAGAGGGCGGCTATAACCACTCTTGTGGGATGGAGAAACTCGGTCTCGCCAATGCCGTAAAGTATCGCAAGGCGTGGAAACAAGACCAGGTTCGGGTTGCCGAGTTTGTGGGTCTTAAAGATTCCTGGATGAAAGAAATTCGCTCCTTCGAACCGCCTGTCTCGGGGGTCAAAGGGAAGCATCTTCAGTCGAGTGGGCTCTGGGTAAAAGCTTCCAAGAGAATCACCGTTGTGGATTGTCATCTTCAGAAGGCACAACACCGGGGAGGTGGGGGAAATGGCTATCTCTTCCAGGTGTCGCAAAGCAACGAGATTCTTACTCAGGACTGCAGTGGGTCGAAGGGGCGTCATAATTTCATCCAGGGATGGGATTTCAGCACCAGTGGTTGTGTCTGGCTTCGGTGTAAGACCTCCAAAGGTCGGAAGCTTCTGGGATGGTGGGATTTCATCGGGACGAAAGGCGATTCTGATTTCCATCACGCATTGGCGATGGGAAATCTCGTGGACAGTTGTGAGGTAAACGACGGGTGGACCGCGGTCAACCGGAAACATTGGAGTTCTGGTGCCGGTCACTCTTCCACTCAGAACGTATTCTGGAATACGGTCGGTTCCGGTAAAATCAAATCCCGCCAGTATGGATGGGGGTATGTGATCGGAACAAAGTCGGTTTCTGTCTCAACGTCAACTTGGGGATATGGAGGAAGTGGAACCGCTCCTCGGGATTACGTGGAGGGGAAAGGGAAAGGCAACACTCTTACGCCCGCTTCCCTGTATGAAGATCAGCTCGACCGAAGAACCAATTCGGTTAGTCCATAAGTTTGCGCTCGCGAATTCGGCGAGCCACTTCCGCGAAATCAGGGAAAGAGATTGTGGAGGGAGAAGAGGGGTCCTCTTCTTCCTCCTCCTCGTCGTCAATAACAACGAGATCCGGCTCAAACATTGCCGCGCCGACCGACTCTTCGATCTGATCCGCGATCATATCTCGCGCTTTCGAAAGGATTTCATCGAGAAAGGGTCCTTGAAGTAACTCTTTCCCGAATGTACTCTCGAGGCGAGTCGCGACGACTCGGGCCATCTCCTCTAGATCCGGTTGTTGTGGATCCGGCTCTGGAGCCCTTTTCCAGCGTGTAATGCGTGATTCCATTCCCTCTTCCCTCCTACAAGAGGGATATCGGCAGGAGGGGGGGTGGAAAAAGCGAAAAAATGAAAATTCCCCATTGACTTGATTGCATAAAATTGTATGATTCCTGCATGAATATGACATTAACGATGAAGAAAGCCGAAAGGCAGAACAAGATTCTCGAGCTGATTCACGCCCATCCGGTGGCGACTCAGGTCGAGTTGAAGGCCCTTTTGAAGAAAGAGGCTGTGGAGGTCGACCAGGCGACGCTTTCACGTGATCTGCGTGAACTAGGTCTCATCCGGGTCTCGACACCGGAAGGCTTCCGGTACGCTTCCCTCGAGGAGGTGACCCCGGTCGCTCGGGTCGGATCGCGCAATCGCATACAGAGGTTGATCAAGAAATTTGACGTGTCGGGGAATCTGATCGTCATTCGTACCGCCCCCGGGGATGCGCAAGCGGTCAGTCTTGCGATCGATCGCTCCGGTTGGAGTGAGGTTCTCGGTACCGTTGCCGGGGACGATACCCTTCTGGTTGTTGTGGCAGAAGGGGTTTCTGCGAACAAAGTCATCAATAAGATTCAAAAGGAGAAATAGAGATGCCTAAGAAGATCGTACTCGCTTATTCCGGAGGACTCGATACCTCCGTTATTCTTACCTGGCTCAAAGAGACCTACAATTGCCCTGTCATCGCCTACGTGGCTGATGTTGGGCAGGGCGAAGATATGGATGCGATTTCGAAGAAGGCGATGAAGACCGGAGCGGACAAGGTGCACGTTCTGGACTTGAAGGAAGAATTCGTCAAAGACTTTGTCTTTCCTGCGATCCAAGCGAATGCGGTCTACGAAGGAACATACCTTTGTGGAACCTCTCTTGCCCGTCCTCTGATCGCGAAAGAGCAGGTCAAGATCGCGCAAGCCGAGGGAGCCGATGCGATTTCGCACGGGGCGACCGGAAAAGGCAATGACCAGATTCGATTCGAACTCGCCGCCCGGGCGATCGCGCCTGAAATGGAAGTGATCGCGCCCTGGAGGACCTGGGACTTTAACAGCCGGCCGGACCTCTTCTCCTATGCGGAGAAACACGGGATCGAACTTCCGGTTACCCGGGAAAAACCGTACTCGATGGACGCCAATCTGATGCATATCAGCTATGAGGGTGGGGTTCTTGAAGATCCGTGGGCGGAAGCTCCAAAGGGGATGTTCCAGATGACCACCGATCCGGAAGAGGCTCCCGACAAGGCACAGGTCGTAGAGATCGAATTCGCCGAAGGGCTTCCGATTAAGATCGATGGGGAAGCGATGTCTCCTGCAAAACTTCTTGGTTTGGCGAATGAGATCGCCGGGAAGCATGGCGTGGGCCGGGTCGATATCGTAGAGAACCGGTTTATCGGGATGAAATCACGAGGGGTGTACGAAACCCCCGGAGTGACTCTCTTCCAGATGGCTCATCGAGCAGTGGAATCTCTTACGATGGATCGAGAAGTGATGCATCTACGGGATCAGCTGATTCCTAAGTATGCGGAACTTGTGTACAACGGATTCTGGTATTCGCCCGAAATGCTCGCGCTTCAATCCTTCATCAAGACGTCCCAGAATGGGGTCAACGGGGTGGCTCGGGTAAAGCTGTACAAGGGCGGTATGATGTTGCTGGGACGAAAGTCGGACAACTCTCTCTACAGTTCTGAGTTGGCCGGATTTGATACCTTTGCGGATTATAAATCTCAGGATGCAGAAGGATTCATTCGAATGAATGGACTTCGACTTGCCCTGAATGATTCACTTCGGAAGGAAATATTGTGAGCAGTCTTCTTCGAGAACGATTCTCTAAACCGGTCGATGCTTTTGCCGAAAAGTTTGTTGCCTCTACCAAAGCGGATGAGCAGCTTGTTCTGGCCGACATCGAAGGGTCGATCGCGCATACCAAGATGCTGACGCGTCAGGGAATTCTGACGCAGAAGGATGGGGTACAGATTCTCCAAGGGTTAGATCGGGTGAAAAAAGAGTACGAGAGCGGAGACTTTGTTCTCGACGTCTCGCAGGAAGACGTTCATATGAATGTAGAATCTCGACTTGGGGAAGTCGGGGCGAAACTTCATGCCGCACGAAGTCGGAATGATCAGGTCGCACTCGATATGCGGCTTTGGCTCAAAGATCAGATTCGAGCGTTGCTGGACGAAATTATGAAGTTCCAGGGCGTTCTTCGTCGGAAAGCGATCGAAGAGGCGGGAACGGTGATGCCGGGGGTGACTCACCTTCAGCATGCCCAGCCGATCGTCTTTGGTCATGCCCTGCTCAGTTTTAAGGAGGCCGTGGAACGGGATTATCGACGGCTGGAAGATTGTCTGAAACGAACAGATGTCTCTCCTCTCGGTGCTTGTGCGATGGCGGGAACCTCGCTTCCGACGAATCCAAGCGTGAGTGCACAGGAGCTTGGGATGTCAAAGGTGTTTGCGAATTCGATCGATGCGGTCAGTGATCGGGATTTTGCAGCGGAATTCACCTTCTGCTGTTCTCTGATTGTGACGCATCTCTCCCAGATTGCCGAAAACTTGATCATCTGGTCGACACCGGAGTTTGGCTTCATTGAGTTGCCGGATGAACTCTGTACGAGTTCCTCCATCATGCCTCAGAAGAAGAATCCGGATCTCGTTGAACTGGTTCGAGGGAAAGCGGGAGCGGTCTACGGACAGTTGGTGAATTTATTGACCACGCTCAAAGCACTTCCTCTCGGGTACAACCGGGATCTTCAAGAGACGAAGCCTCCGGTCTTTGAAGTTGCTGAGACGACGCGTCACTCTCTTCAAGCGATTCATATGGCGATCGAAGGGTTAGAAGTGAATCGAGATCGGATGAGGGAAGAGGCGGATGACTATCAATTGCTGGCCGCCGACCTTGCGGAATATCTTGCTGCGAAAGGCGTCCCTTTTCGGGAAGCGCATGGAGCTGTAGCGCGGTTGATGAAGGGGTGTGTGGAAGAGGGAGTGACTCCGAATGAAATGAATATACAGAAGCTTCGTTCTTTCCATCCGAAGTTCCAAGGAGACGTTCTTGATATTCTGACGCCCGAAGCATCCGTAGCCGGGAAAGTTTCTCCCGGCGGAACGGCTCCGGCGAATGTCGAAAGGAGCGCGTAGTCACCATGATCCAGGTTCATAAGTTCGCCTCGGTAACGAGTAAACTCAATCTCGATGATTCGGTCGAAGTCGTTACCGACTGTATGCCGGATGCAGGGCAGGTCGTTATTGTCCGAGCGAAGGGAGAAAACCCAAATTATCCCGATATCGAATTGAAAGATCGCTCCTTCTCTAAAATTCAAGAGGGGGACATTATTGCGGGTGCCCTCGGAAGTCGGCAGGCGCTGAAAGGCTTTGTTGGATACGCCCCTTATCGATTGCGGGCCGGGGAAACATTGCAGATCCTCAACATGGGCGGCGTGATGGGCCGCTGTGTAGGGGGAGCGACCGACCTCGGAGATCCGATCGAAGTCGAGGTTCTTGGTTGTGCAGCGAAAGACGGAAAACTGGTCAACGTAAAGGATGTTTCTTTTCCCGAGGTGGCCGTTCCTGGTTCTTCTAAGCCGGTCACGCTTGTTCTCGGATCCTGTATGCATGTTGGAAAAACAGCCGCGGCAACGGAGATCGTTCGATTGATTCATGAAAGCGGTTCGAAGGTGAGTGCGGCAAAGGTGTCCGGGGTTGCCTGTCTTCGGGATTTGCGGAAGTTTGATGTCGCTGGCGCGGAACAGACACTCAGTTTTCTCGATTGTGGCGTTGCTTCTACCATTGATGCGGATGTTTCGGTCATCGCGAAGACGCTCATTGCAAACCTTCCCGACGTCGATCGAATTGTGATGGAGACCGGGGATGGAATTCTCGGCTACTATCAGGTCGAAAAGCTTCTCGATGATGCCTCTTTTATGGCAAATGTCGATACGGTTGTCTTTTGTGCGAGCGATCTCGTCTCTGTTTATGGAGGGGTTGAACTCCTCAAGTCGAAGGGGATCGATATCACGGTGATCTGTGGTCCGGTGACCGATAGTGTCGCGGGAACAAGCTATATCGAAAAACGGATGGGAATCCCCGCCGTGAATGCGGTGGTGGATCCGGACAAACTCTTCAAAGTTCTTAGCGGAGCCTTCGCGGAGGTCTCATGAAGATCAAGGCTTCTGTCTTGGGCGCATCGGGATATATCGGGGGGGAAGTGGTTCGACTTCTTCTCGGTCACCCCCATATCGATCTTGTCGGGATTTCGGCACAAGGAAATGCGGGGAAGCGACTCGATGAGGTTCAGCCGAATTTGAGGGGCTACTCGAATCTGGTCTTTTCGAAGGATCCGGTGCCCGCGGAGGTGACCTTCCTCGCTCTTCCTCACGGAGAGGCGATGCGGGTGGTCCCGACTCTTTCAGGGAAAGTGATCGATCTCTCGGCTGACTTCCGACTTTCCAGCCAAGAATCTTTTTCGAAATATTACAAAACGGATCATGCTGCCTGGGATTTGCAGAAGGAGTTTGTCTTCGGCATTCC
>CAYRLD010000049.1:0-10463 GCA_964424925.1 uncultured Planctomycetales bacterium | reverse complement strand
AGTGCCGCGCGACTCGCCCTACTGGAGGAAGGTTTGTGGTCATCCAATTTGAGAAATCGACTAAAGTCGATTCTGGATCATCCTCAATCCCCGAGGGAGCTTCTTCTAGGATAAAAAACCGACAAGGAACGGGAAGCCCCCCTTCTGGAATATAGGAAGCCCGCAAATAGTTCATTCTGCGACGACTGGAGGGCGGCAAGAAATGGGAGACTGATTCGAGAGCGGGCCCAGCAACACTTCCCCCAACCAGGCAACTAACAGCGTCTTCCTTCCAGAGAAGAGGGAGGAGAATCCGGACCACCTGCTCTTCCGGAAGATTGGCTACCCGCGCCGAGATAGAATCTTCCACCGCGGGTTCCCAGACCGGAGTAAGCTGATTCGCCACGTATTGTAAATCAGCAGCCGGATCGATAAAGACCCCTTGCGGCAGCGCAAAAGGGGAAAAGGTCGGAACCTTATCCAGATCCGATTCGGCCAAAAGTACCGTATGAATACAGACACGTGCCCGGCCCACGTGATCGACCCCATGAGGCTTCCCGCGGACAAAACAGACCTGCCCCCCTCCGATTCCGAAAAAACCACTCACCTCGCCGCCCACACAAACACGCTGACACTTCTTCGCAAGTTCGTCTAGAAGTCGCCGAGTCTGCTCGGGAACGCCCTGGGAACAGTAGAGCGTTCGATAGCCCTGAAGAGAAGAATAGACATGATGCTGCAACCGAATTCGGACGGGTTCCATCATATTCATCTTCAACTAATTCCCAGGATATCGAAAAGAGGTTCTACAACGTTGATCGGAGTGTGGCTATTGGGCCGCCCCGGAAGCTGAATTCCGCCCGACATAATTGTATAGCCGGTAGCAGAAGTGTTGTAGTAGCGCACTTCGCCACCACAGAGCCGCAAATAGTTCTCCAGCATCCGAAGATGCATCCATCCATGCGGAAGTTTAAGACGGGGATAATGTTCTGCCGGATAGATAATCGGGGTTCGATCCGACTTGGTCACCACCACAGAAACATGTTTCAGGAACTTAAAATTGTTTACCGGCCTCTCCCGGGCAGAAGCGACCTCTGATTCGATCTTGAAATCAGAACTTAGCCTATACTGAAGGCGAAGCGATGCAAGACGGGAAGCCATCGGAGCCGGTTTATCCCCCAACGGTTGCGCGCGCAGAATAGAATCAAGTCTCTCCAGACAGATATCGATCAGTCCTTGGTAATAGCGAAGAATATTCTTCTTCCGCTCGTCTGGACTGTCTGCCCGTAAGACCTTCTTCCGCGCCCGTTCGACAAGAGACGCATCGATCCCCTCTAAGGTCGCCTCTAGCGATTGGAGGAATTCTCCCGCTTCTCCCTGAAGAATAAGTTCCTCCCGATTACGAAGGCGGCGTTGGATATCGAGCAGACGGTCCCGGTATTCGACTTTTCGCCGCTCCCATTCCGCCTCCCACCGCTCGCGGGCAGATTCTTCCCCCTTCATCTGAACAAGCATGTCACGAAGATTATCATCTTCGGAATCTTCCGTAGGCGACATTTCCTGTTCTGGCATAACCTTTTTCAGTTCTTGATGAAGAACATTCAACGCACGAGGACGAACCTGCTCCCGCAAAACCATGAAAAAGTTATCGTAGATTTCATCATTTTGTGTCTGCTCCGGGTCGAGAAGAATAATGACTCCCTCTGCTTGGAGAAGCATATCGAGAAGAACACGATGAACCGGATTCTTCGGCCTCGAGCCCGAGATGTAGCTGGTAATATTCCGAATGACCTCTTCATACTCTTCCCCAGCCGTTTCGAGAGTAATCACATGCCCGAGCGATTTCCCCTCTCGAACAATTTCGGTCAAAAGAAAGAACGTAGCGGGATCAATCTCGCCCCCTTGATCAGGAGGGGTCGGAGACGGCCAATGCATTCGACTGAAATATTCCGTATGATTCTTCTGCGCAAAGTCCCAAACAAGGTCCCGTACACGGGTTTTCATCTGAGGAGACTGATCTCCTTCCGAAAACTTTTCCTGAAGTCCGATCCATCGAGCATCCACGCCCTCATACGGAAAACTGTACCGGTCATTCTTGCAGCGAAGAATCTCACCGATCATCGTTAAAAAGGTCGTCTTTCCTGCACCCGGCAAACCAACAACGAGATAGACGGGAGAGGTTTTCTGCCCGGGGAGCAGGAAATTATTCTTGAGAGACTCCCACGCCTTTTCTATGTGCGTCGATCCGGTAGAAGAAGAACTTCCCGAGGAACTCATCGCCCGAATAGGTCTTTTCGGAGGTTCCAGAACCGGAAAAGAACTCGTCTCCTCTTTCGCATCACCCACAGAGGGAATGGTACTCTCTACAACAGGAGCATCATGGTGGGTCCCTGAACTGGAGGAAGAGGAATCCCCCGCATAATCACACTCATCATTTAGGCACGTCTCTTCGCCCGTTGCACGTCGCCAAAGAGTACGCGATTCACATTTCGGACACTCTTCCATCGGAGTATTGGCTTGCTGACAACGGGGATTCTTGCAGACTCGATCTTCAACTACGGAAGATTGAACGCCGCAAAACGAACAATCTTCCACCCGTTGGAAAAGATGCTTGCAGTCACTTTTCGTACAGAACATCAAATCGGGTGCCCGAAGAAACGAGAGGTTCGAGCAGAAAAAACAGACCGCGATTACAGAACGATTAGAAGAGCAGTTCCGATTGACGCAGACCGGTTTATCGTTATGCATGATTGCGGAAACTCTATGACAAGAGGTACAGGTACTTCTCTTTCTTTGGAAGGCGCGACATTCCAGATTGGAGCAATACATGCGATCTTTCGATACCGCAAAGGCATGTTTTCGGCAATAGCCGCACGGCATGAAGAGCCCGCCCTCAGGGCAATCAGAGTTGCTGCACTGAAAGCGCTGCTGCCCTTGATCGGACAACGTGCCACTACAGGCAATACATGCGATTTCAGCGGCCATCGATTATTCTTCCACCCGGATGCGGAATCCGACGTTTGGATAGGCGCGCAAAGGGAAGGCGGCATACCGACGAATTGTCATTCCCGGCCCGCCAATCACCCCAGGAGACCCCTTCAGCGCAAAATGAGTAAAACGGAGATTGGTATTCGTCTGATAATCGTACACATCTGGAATCGGGCTTGTATCTCCCCGATGAAGAACCCGATACGGTTTCTCCCCCTCGAATCGGGGGTAGGCCGGTTGCTCAAAACGTTGGTACATACGTTCATCATCACTGTACCGGTCCCGCGTCCAATGCCAGCCAAAACCTTCCATCATTCGTAGAGCTTCTTGATCCGGAAGCTTTCGTGCGGTCTCTTCGAGCAATTTCTCGTACTTCTTCCGATCGACAAGATAGTTGTCCTTAATGTCGACCCCTTCCCTGCCAAAATAGAAGTGAAAGTCTTTATCGTTATGCGCCTGCCAAGGAAAGACTTCCTTGACCGTCGGGTCGAGCACAATCGCACCGTTCTCTTCGGCGGGAGGAACAACCGGCCAGGAAGAAGCCCGCTCAAATTCCGCTTCGTTCGGAAGAGATACGTCCTGACCAGTCTCCTCTGAAAGCCAGGCGGTATAGGCCGCCGCTTCATACAACGTCAGACCGTAGACAGGCTGATCTTCCCACGCGACCTCTCTCTTCCCGAAAGAAGATTTCTTTTGCGTCGGTTCAGGAGAGGTCCAATAGCGAGGATAGAGAACTTCATGAAGCGGAATCGTATCCGTAAAGTTCTCCCTCTTCTTCATCGCCGCTCCAAAGCGTTCGAGAAAGTGGAGAGGTTCTACAACAAAATGACCATACTCGAGGAGATTTCGATATTTCTTATCAATTCGATTTCGATAGGCATTCCGAAGAGCGGTAAGAAACTGCTCAATCTCGATTAAAAGTTGCGTCGGTTTTGAATAGGTTTTCAAAAGCCGTCGCTCCGAGTCACTCAAAACATTCGCTTCGCTTCGTCCAAGAGAATCACGAAGAAAGTATTGCACCGCAGCAAAAAGCCGCTTCAAAAGAGCATCTTTCGGAGCCGACATCGCTCGGGCCCCTTCGTCCTCTCCCCCCTTTTCTCCCATATCCGGTTCTTGCCGAAGAAGAACGCGTTGGATCTCCGACCGAAGGGAAATAAGGTAGGCATCGAGAAAGGTTTCCGCATCGCGGTAATCTTCCTCAAAGACCGAAATGGAACCAGGCGCCTCTTCAAAAGGCACCTGTGCCTCCTGAAGACGAAGTTGCATGTTTTGCCAGACATGCTTCCACAATTCGGGATTGTCGTAGAGCCGCCCCCCCCCCTCTTCTACCGCTTCATAAAAGCGACGGAATTCTCCATTGGTTACCATCCCCTGACCCAAGTGGAAAGAAGGAAGGTGAATCCAGACGGGTGGCGTCGCATCAATAATGTTGCGTAGGCTTAGGTGCTTCTTCTGGTCGGTCTCCTGTACGGATTCACTCAGAAACTCGTATCGAGTCCCGAGCGTGCAAACCGCTTCCGGAAAGAAACAGCAATCATTTTTTAGATCGAGCATGCCGGTCAATGTAGGGCCTATTGTCTCAGCTGGAAAAAGGGTAGTCAAGCGGCCAGGACGGGAAAAACCCGATCTCCCCAGCCCATCCCACCCCCTTGCGCGTCGCTTTTGGGGATGCTACCATCAAAATCCGTGAAACGCATAGCGATTGTCTCCGATATTCACTCCAATGAAGAGGCCCTTGAGGCCGTCATGGAAGATATTCAAGAATCTGGGGCGGATGAAATTGTCTGCCTTGGGGACCTGATCGGCTACGGTCCCAACCCTCGTCAGGTCCTTCGGCGGGCTATTCGGGATTTTCGATTTACCCTTTTGGGGAACCATGAAGAGAGTATTCTCTTCCAGCCGGTCGGATTTAATTGGAAAGCGGAAGCGAGTGCCTGGTGGACTAAAGACCAGATTGCCTCGCAGCGCCATCCCAAAAAAGAGAATGATATCTTCGCCAGTTATCTCCGATCGATGCCCCGCTACATGGTGGAGAAAGAGATCCTCTACGTTCATGCCTCGCCCCTCGATCCAACGCGGGAGTATATCATGCCGGAAACTTCCTATAACTGGGAACATATGAAGCATATCTTCCGACGAATCCCCCGGGTTGCCTTCGGCGGTCATACGCATCTCCCAGGAATTTTCTTCGAAAAAGACCCCTTCCTTCCCCAAGACAACATTGAGGGACCCTTCCCCGTTACAAAGGGGAAATTTTTCGTGAATGTAGGATCGGTCGGCCAACCGCGTGATGGGGACACACGAGCCTGTTACGTTCTCTTCGATGGCAAAACAGTCACCTACCGGAGAGTGGCTTATGACTACCGAGTGACCGCCCGAAAAATTAAAAGAATCAAGAAGCTTCCGAATGCTCTCGGAGCCCGACTCTCTCTGGGAGTCTAAAAAACATCTTTCCCGAGATGTTCTCGTAGGACCTCCCGCGCACGATGACTCAAAGCCCGCGCCGCGCCGGCCGAAACCCCGAGAATTCGCCCAATCTCCTCATAAGGGAGATCTTCCACGTAGTGCAAAATAAACGTTTCTTTCTGTCGATCGGTTAAATGCCCTAAGGCGATCGCCAGAACCATTCGAGTTTCCCTTCGAATCAAACTCGTTAAAATCCCTCGTCTTGGGGATGCAATGCGTCGCCCTGTTTCAAGCACCCCTGTCGTTGCTCGTTGAGCATGCCTTTTTGAATTTCGAAAGTTTTGACGACACAGGTTTAAAGCAATGGCATAGAACCAGTTAAGAGGCGCTCCTTGAGATCGATACGCCCCTACCCGCTCGAGCCCCCGGGTAAACGTCTCCTGAGCCACATCATCGGCAGCCGCCCCATCGTGCAGCATAAGATAACTGACGCGACGAATTCGATCATGATAGCGGGATACCACGTTTGCATACGCAACACGATCCCCTGACGCGGCACGCTCCATCAACGCTGTTCCTGTCGATTCAACCATTTGAGGCCTCCTCAAGACTACCGATCACCAGTCCATATCCCGCCCCCACTCTTGTACGCACTTTTTATAGTATACACGATTAACCATTAAATATGGTAATAAAACATTATTTATTTATCAAAAATTAGACGGGAAGCCGAGAGGGTTTATGAGTCAAAAAAAGAGGCCCCGACGGGACCTCATCGGATTAGATCGCTCAGCTTCCTCCGAAACCGATCGTCACCTTCCCATCCTCAACGATCACGGGGACGTCTCTCCCCCCATTTGACCACTTCAACATTTCCGGCATTCGAGATGGATCGGTGATCACGTTCACATAGTCAACGGCATGCCCTTTTTTGGCGTAATCCTCACGCGCTCTGGTCGTATAGGGTCAGGTGTCTTTTCCATAGATTAAAACGGATTGGTCGGTCATGTTATCCTCCTATCAGGTACATAGCACGATCTGGCTTGAGAAATGAGGGATCATCCATTCCATGTCCCGCCTCCTTCTTCCAGATCACGGCCTTGATGATTTCTGCCAGATTCTCATCCCCAGCCCCATCCCTCATTGGGGTCTTAAGGTCTGTTTCCCGATGAGAGAAAAGGCAGGTTCGCAACTTCCCATCCGCGGTGATACGAATGCGATCACACGATCCACAAAAAGGCTCTGTCACACTCGCGATAACTCCAAACTCCCCACAGCCATCCAGGAATCGGTATCGACGCGCTGGATCCGATGCGGGCACATCGGAAACCTTTTCCAATGGATATCTCTCCGAAATACGCCCGATTATTTCCTGGGCAGGAACAACCTTCTCTCGATTCCAATTTCCTTCTGCATCGAGGGGCATAAATTCGATAAACCGTACTTGCCATAATTTTTCACGGGCGAGACGAGCAAAATCGACAACTTCATCTTCATTGTGCCCTTTGATCACGACCACGTTCACTTTTAATGGAGAAAACCCCGCCCGGTCAGCCGCTTCCAACCCTTTCCAGGTTCGTTGGAAAGATTCCCTTCGGGTCATCTCTTCGAATCGATCCCCTTTCAGGGTATCGAGACTAATATTGATTCTACGTAATCCCGAATCCCAAAGGGGTCGAGCAAGCTTATCCAAAAGAATACCATTTGTTGTTAGGCTCAGATCTTTCAGGCCTTCCAAGCGGGAAAGCTGTCGAACGAAATCGGGGAGATCGCGTCGAACGGTCGGCTCCCCTCCCGTAAGTCGGATCTTTTCTACCCCCAAGGAAACCGCTACCCGAGATAACCGGGTCAACTCCTCAAAGGTTAGGATCTCTTTCCGCGCCATCCAGTGAGGATGGACTGGCATACAATAAAGGCAACGCAAGTTGCACCGATCGGTGATTGAGATCCGGAGGTTCCGAATGGTACGATCAAAAGAATCGACGAGCATGGGGGGATTTTACACAGAGCGACCTTCTTCTTGCAAATTCTCATTCGGCCAAAGAGAGAGAGATTTCTTCAAGAACGTCCGGGTCGGTCTCCTTTCCGGCTCGCTCGCGAAGGGCCTCTTCCCCCCCTAACCTCCCGAGCGCCCAGGCCGCATGAACCCGTACGAGAGATTCCGAATGAGTGAGAGCCTTCTTAAGAGCCGGAAGAGCAGCGGGATCACCGCTATTTCCCAGAGCAATACAGACATTGCGTAAAAAGCCGGGATATTTAGCACGCTTGATCGGGCTTTTTCGAAATCGCTCTCGAAACCCCTCGATTGAAAGCCCAAGAAGGTCAATAAGAGAAGGCGCGAGATTCCCCTCTCGTGGATGAAACCGGACATCGATCTCTTCCTGGGCAAACTTGTTCCAAGGACAGACATCCTGGCAAATATCACATCCATAAATCCAACTTCCCATCCTGGCACGAAGATCTCGATCAATCACGCCTCGATGTTCAATGGTCAGGTACGAAATACATTTACGACTGTCGAGAACAAAAGGGGCGACAATCGCATCGGTCGGACAGAGATCAATACAACGAGTACACGTCCCGCAATGACTCTCCTTATGCACTTCATCATATTCCAGGGGAAGGTCGGTAAGAATTTCACCCAGGAAATACCATGACCCAAGATCTCGAGAAATTAGATTTGTATGTTTCCCCTGCCACCCAATCCCCGCCTGGCGCGCCCACAATTTTTCCAGAACAGCAGAAGTATCGACACACACTTTCGCTTTCATACCCTGCTCTTCCAGGAACCTCCGCATGAGGTGAAGTTTATCTTTGATCACTTCATGATAATCTTCCCCCCAAGCATACCGGGAGATCTTCCCCCGCTTCGGATCCTCGGATTGAGCATGAGACGTCGCATAATTTTGAGCCACACAGATCACCGACTGGGCCCCAGGAAGAATTTTTTCGAGAGAAAGTCGACGCTCTGGATCTCGCGCCATGTACGCCATTTCTCCGTGAAACTCACAACGAATCCACTCCTGGTAAAAATCACTTTTCGCCAGAGAGCCAACCGGAGCAATCGCACATTTGGAAAACCCGAGAGATTCCGCTTTTCTACGAATCTGCTCAGTCAGAGAGGGAGACATTTCTTCAGCTTACCCTGATTTCAACCGAATGACTACCGGAGGCTACAACTCTCCCAAGACAGCGGAAAGCTCTTCTACAGTATGATAGTCGCCTGAAAAGTCCTTTCCGATCCGCACACGAGCATAGGGATTCCCGCCTTTGGTGTGATGGCGAACCACTCGCCTTGA
Source organism: uncultured Planctomycetales bacterium (assembly GCA_964424925.1). Taxonomy (GTDB): domain Bacteria; phylum Planctomycetota; class MHYJ01; order MHYJ01; family JACPRB01; genus CAYRLD01. The sequence continues at coordinate 1,794 of CAYRLD010000049.1, read as the reverse complement.
GAGAAAGGGAGCGAGTGTCGCTCTGCGCCAATCTTCTGTCGCGTCATAAAGATCGACCTCTGTAGCGGGACGTATCAAGCGATCGGCTGCAACCGCATAGTGGGACGTGTGATGTCCATACTCATCCTGAAAATTGGGAAACGCGGACAACACCTCAGAGGGAAAATCGAGATCCCCCTTCTCGGTAAGAAATGTAAACCGGATCGCCCCATCAGCCAGAAGAGCATTCTCATGAAGATTTTTACGTGGCTCTTTTAATTCCCCTAAGACCTCTTCACCCGCAAGTCGATCCAGAAAACCCCGATCTTCCTCTGACCAGAGGCGGTCCCGACAGAAGGAGAGCAGGTAGTCTGCCCTCTCCAAGTAAACCGCTTTCCCTGTAAATTCATACGCATCAAGGAGGGCCCCTAACATCGAAGCCTGGGACCGAGCTTGTCCGTAATATTTGGGGCGTGGATGAAAAATCGCACACATCCCCCGCTCCGGATCAAACCCCTCGGCCCAGAGGCCATCAATACAATGAAGAGCGGCTTTCCCGTACTCCGGAAAATCTAAATCAATTGCTGCCTGTAAGAAGGCGGAGGCCATCACGGCCGACCCCGATGTGTAGTGTACCGGCTCCACCGGAGGAGGGGTTTTAATTTCCCGAGCGGCCTGGCTTCCACAAAAGCGCGCCACTTCTCCATCCCAAAGAGTCGAGTGCGCCCATGCTGCGGTCTGGCTGGCGAATTGACGAAACAGCGGTTCACCGAGAAGCTTACTTCCATCAAGACAAGCCCGAATCAACTCTCCATTCTCTTCACACATCTTTGCCGTAAGGACATGAGACCAATCTTTTCTTCGCGCAAATCGAAAGAAACCACCATCCTGGTCATCAAAAAGAGCCTCCAAAGGGCGAAGCCCCCCGGCAAGATTCTCTCTGAGATCATCTCCTCGGACACACGCAAAAGCGTTCGCCAAAACACGAAGGGAGGAAGGGTGCGGATATTTTGGAGCGCCTCCAAACCCCATGTGATCCATGTCAAAAGAGATCATGATCCCCTGCAGAGTCTTCCGAAAGATTTCATCATTTACGGCGCAGGTCATGTGATAGATCTTCCGCCGCTCTATCGCGTTTTTTGAATCTCGATCCCGAATCTCCTGATCCACCACTTCGCGGCTCGCTTGGTAGGCCTGCTTCAATTGCGCAAGCATCTTTTCGAGTTCCGCCTCCCCAAATGTATTGGAAACCCAGATGGGACTCCCTTGCGGAGTCAGAATCGCCATACAAGGCCAACCCTCTGTCGAATATCGGTCATAGATATCGGGTCGATGATCAAGGTCAACCTGAACCGGAATGTAGTCGTGATTGAGCAGCGTCGAAATCGCACGATGCGTAAAAACTTTTTGTTGAACAGTCTGTGTAGCCGGATCCCAAGAGGCTCCGAGAAAGAGAAAGATAAGACGATCTTCCTCTTCCGCCTGCGAAAAAGACTCCCGGCACCATTCGTACCAATCAACGGACATCGGTCTGATCAAAGCTCCAGAAATTTGGGGAACTTCGTGAGGTTTCGGCACCCTTTTTTCGTCACCAGCACCATATCCTCTATACGAACGCCCCCGAGACCCGGATAGTAGAGCCCGGGTTCCACCGTAACAACGGTCCCCTCGGGAAGAATAAGATTCCGCTTCTTCCCGATCCAGGGAGGTTCATGTAGATCGAGACCAATTCCATGACCGGTTCCATGAAAGAAGCCGACCCACCCTTTCTTCTTCCGCTCTGTTTTATATCCCTGCTCTTCAAAGAATTCCATG
>CAYRLD010000048.1:3180-10523 GCA_964424925.1 uncultured Planctomycetales bacterium | reverse complement strand
ATAGGATTCATATTCCTAAATAGTGATATGCCAAAGAAAACGCAAAAGAACGAACATGACATTCGGGTGATGATTTCACAGACCCGACTCAAAAAGAGGGTTCGGGAGCTTGGGAAGGAGATCTCCAAGAAATACAAAGGGAAGTCGATTGTTCTGGTCGGGGTTTTGAAGGGGTGTATCCTTTTCATGTCAGATTTGGCTCGCGAACTCGACCTGGATGTCTCCTTTGATTTTCTCCGCGTCTCTAGTTATGGCGGGGGAACGGTTTCGAGTGGGTCTGTTCGTTTCGATTTTGACCTCACTCAGCCGATTCGAGGAAAGCATGTTCTTTTGGTAGAAGATATCATTGATACGGGTCTTACGGCTCAAGCGGTCATGAAACTGCTTCGTGCGAAGAATCCAGCAAGCCTTCGCCTTTGTGCTCTTCTTTATAAGCCGGCCCGTGCTCAGATCAAAACGAAAGTAGATTTTCTTGGATTTACGATTCCGAATGAATTTGTGATTGGCTATGGACTTGACTATGCCGGTCGTTATCGAAACCTACCCCACATTGGGATTCTTTCTGGGGTACACTAGAGAAAGATGGAATTAGATCTTCACAATCATACGAATCATTCGTTTGATTGCTCTATGAACCCAGCGAAGGTAGTTCGCATCGCAAAAGATAGAGGGTTGGATGCGATTGCCATTACCGATCACAATCGCATTGAGGGTGCGTATGAGGCCCGCCGGGCGGCGGGTGGGGATATCCAAGTCATTATTGGAGAGGAACTGGATACCCGTGCGGGGGATATTCTTGGACTCTTTATTTCGGAAGTGATTGAGGAAGAAGACCCCATTCTTGCCATCCAGGCGATACATGACCAAGGGGGGGTTGCTATTTTACCTCACCCCTTTACCAAAAGTATGTCGGTTCAGGAGGATGTCGCAAAGGCTTTGGATGGTTGTGAAGGCTTCAATGCCCGGCATGCACGCATCAAATCCGTGGATGGGGGACTGGGGGAATCTCAGATAGTTTCTTTTGCTCATTCCTATGGGCTATCTCTTACGGCGGGAAGTGATGCCCATTTTTACCGAGATATTGGCCGAGCTCGGACGATTGTTCCGGGGAACTCTCTTGAAGATGCAAAACAGGCGATCTTAAAGGGAAATACCATTTTACGGGGCCGACGGTCGAGCCCGTTCAATTATCTTGCTTCTATGTCGATTCAAGTAATGAAGCGAATGGTTCATCCGGAACCGGATGATAGCCGATAGTAATAGTACGGTCGTGAAAATTTCTGGTCGTTCGAGAGGGATTTGAAATGGCAACCTTTACAGATGATTTTCTTTCCCAGCAACGCCTTCTGGTTCTCGCACCCCATTCTGATGATGAAACGGCGGGAGCGGGGGGGTTGATGGCCCGAGTAAAACAAGCAGGTGGCGAGGTGTACGTCATGGTTGCCTCGACCGGTAACCTTGATCATTTTGACGGGAAGGATGGGAAACTCATCTCTCAAAATATTCGGGGAGAGGAGCTTTCCAATGCGATGAAGGTTCTCGGGGTCGATGACCATGAAATCTTGTACGAAGATGATGGGGTTCACCTTGCCCTCGAAATGTTGCCTCGACGGGAGCTGGTTGATCAGATCGAACGGAAAGCACGACTCTCGATGGAGAAAACTCGCCCGACAATGGTTGTTCTTCCCGCGGCCAGTTTTAACCAAGATCATGAAGCTATGTTCAAGGCGGGAATTACGGCTTGCCGACCTCATCTTGCCGCGCTGAAAGCTTTTCAGTACTACGTGCTTATTGCGGATGCTCCCCAGCTTTCTTGGAGCGTTCCTCCTGGATTTAAACCGAATTTCTATGTCGATATAACAGGCGAGTGTCTCAAGAAAAAACTTCAGGCATACGCCTGTCACCAATCCCAACAACGGCCGGATCCTTCCCAAGGAGGGGTAGAAGCTCTTCGACTCCTTGCGGAAAACCGAGGTCGAGAGATTAGCGTGCAGGCGGCGGAAGCGTTTGACTGTTATCGATTCGTAATTTGATCGAGTAGGGTATTCAATTCAGATAATGTTTCAATGATGAAGTCGGGAGCAATTTCTCTCAGGAATTCAGGGGTTTTCCCATTGGTCAGGAGTGCGGTTTTGCTTCCTGCCCTTTCTCCCGCTTCGATGTCATATTTGTAATCGCCCACCAGCAGGATTTCTTCCGGCCGGACAGAGAGTTCTTGGCAAATTTCGAAGATGGCAGAAGGATCCGGTTTTACCGGTCCATCATCCCGAGTCCGAATCGAATCGAATTGGATCCCGTGTCGAGAGAGGGTCACTTCTACCGATCTCCGCGAGTTTCTGGTAATGAGTCCTCTGGGAATATGATCTCTGTCGAGTCGTTCGAGGAGGGCAAGGGCTCCCGCGTTTAGTTCAGAAGATTGTGCGGCATCATGTTCAAACTTTTCGAGGAGATGGAAGGCTCGATCCTTTTCGTCTCCCATCTCTAATGAAAGCATGTTTTCCAAGAGTGGCGGGGGGAGTCCGATTTCCTCTTGGATTTTACCAAAGTGAAGTGTGGGGCGTGTTACTGTTCCATCCATATCGAAGAGAAGAGCCCGGAGTGGGGAATTAATCTTTCCCATTTTGGTAGATCGGAAGATATCGATTGGGAACCTGAAGAATTTGAAGAGCAAACCCAGTTCCAAAAGCGGCCCCGTAGGTGGAACTTTCGGCTGTTGTCCAACTGCCATTGGATGCTTGTGTCCGGATGAGATCTTCCCTGATGGCCGGATACCACTTTTCCCAGTAGGAATCCTCCTTGGCTTGGTACATCGCAAGCGTGGCATAATAATTTCCGTAGAAATACCAACCTCCCCAGGCACCCATGTTGGACATGTTTTTTCCTTTTCCGGGTAGGGAGCGAAGTAAGTAATCGAGCCCTTTTTTTACCTTGGGGTTGTTGTAATCCCCGAGAAAATTCATCGAACTCATTCCCGCGGCGGTGAGCGCAAAAGAGGTATGGCCTCCCGAAGTGAGGCTGTACCGGGTGAGGCCACTTCCGTTTGTAGATTTATTTATATATTCGACCGCCTTAAGGATTCGGTCTCGATTTACCCGAATTCCCGCATTTCGAGAAGCGCGGAGGGCTTGGATTTGGGTGATGGTCACCGACCCTTCATCGTATGTTGGATTGGGTTCGTAGTTCCATCCGCCATTGGCGCATTGAGAGTTTTCAATGATCCGAATTGCCTGCGTCAATTTTTCCTTTAATTCTTCCTCAAGGTTATCGTTTTTGAATCCTTCTATTCCAGAGCACATTCCATAGACTTCTGCTAGGAAAAGGACCGCATATCCATGACCGTGCATCCCGGAGCCCCCCATTCCTCGCGCTTGACCCTCGTTGATATACCCCTTCCGACTGGTCATTTTGAGGAGGAATCGGACCGCATCGAGGATGTTTTCTCCATACTTTGATCTTCCTGGGAGATGTCCCCCAGCCAAGAATGCCATTCCGACAATAGCGGTTGTCGCAACAGGAGCAGAACCGTTTCCGTAGGCCCCACTTCTTGCTTGGTTTCGGTGTAGCCATACAAGACCCTTTTCGATTGTGGATCTTGCTTGTGGAGTGATTTCTGCCTGGATGGGTTGGATTGGGGGGTCCTGTATCAAGAGCAGGGGTGTCAGGACTAGGATGAGAATTCCATTCATTTTTCTCCCCCTATTCTACCCTCCCTTCCTGGAAGAAAACCAGGAGGGCAGGATCAATCTCGAGCGCTTTGGTAAATAGGTAAGTACCGGTTCGGAATCTGAAGCATCTGGAGAGAAAATCCAGTTCCAAAAGCGGATCCGTACGAAGCGCTCTCACTTCCCGTCCAACTTCCATCAGAATTTTGTCTCCGGATTAATTCACTCCGGATTGCCGGGTACCATGCCTTCCAATATTTTGCATCTCTTGCCTGGTAGGTTGCAAGTGTTGCGTAATACCATCCGTAGAAAACCCAACTTCCAGAATGGCCTCGTTTTCCCGGAAGGTTTTTCAGAATGAAATCGAGCCCCTTGCTGATTTTTGGGTTTTCATATTCCCCGAGAAAGTTCATACAACTCATTCCGGCCGCCGTTAGGGCAAAGGACGTTCGACCTCCTGAGGTAAGACTGTATCGGGTCATCCCACTCGAATTGGTCGATTTATTGACGTACTCTATCGCTTTCTCGATCGTTTTTATCGAGACTCGGATTCCCGCATTCCGGGCCGCTCGAAGAGCCTGTACTTGAGTTATGGTCACCGACCCTTCGTCTCCACTTCGTGTAGGAGTATAAAGCCATCCTCCATTTGCCGATTGTGCGCTCTCAATGATTTGGATGGCGGCGGTCAGCTTTTCCTTCAACTCTTCTTCAAGATGGTCTTCACGAAAACCTTCCATGCCCGAGCACATCCCATAAACTTCCGCAAGAAAAAGGGTGGCATATCCATGACCGTGCATTCCCGATCCCCGGCCCCCCATGGAGCCCCCTTCATTGATGTATCCTCGTCGGTTGGTCATTTTCAGAAGATACCGTACTGCGGCAAGTACGTTTTCCCCGTAAATCGATCTTCCCGGAAGATGTCCTCCTGCCAGGAAAGCCATTCCTGCGATCGCGGTGGTGGCTACATTAGCGGCGCCATTTCCATAGGCACCACTTCGAGATTGATTTCGATGCAGCCAGCGTAATCCTTTTTCGATGGCGGCCCGTGTTTGCGGTGTGATTTCAGCAGGGTCCGAAGGCTCTTTTTCTTCCTGTGCGATCCCTGTAGAGGCCAGAAGGTGTAGTAGCAGGAGAGCGTAGATTCCTAATTTCATCGCAGTTGAAGTATACCACGAATGAGCGGGGAACTCGACGCGGGTTATGTTCTCCCTCGGAGGAAAAACCAGAGTCCCAGGCCCCCAAAACTTCCCGTTGCTCCGAAAGCGGCAAATCCGGGAGATAGATGTCCGAACCCCCCTAAGTCGAGCAGGATGAAATAGGTCGCATAAAAGCCAAGGGCTATGGAAAACGCGGTGACGAGGCCTCGAAAGATATTAAAGCGAGCGGTGACAGGAATGGTCGGCAATCCAATGAGAAGCAGAACCAAAGGGGTCCAAGGGAAAGCAAATCGGGAGTAGAGTTGAATCTTCATGCCGGGAATCTCTGGGAAATCCTTTACCCGTTGCCGCAGTTCCGAAAGGGAAACGAATTCGCCGAAAAACTTGTTTCGCCGATGGAGATCTTCATCACTGATTTCACATTGATATAGGGTGGGAAGCGGGTCTCGACGTTGGACGGAAAGTCCCGCCTCATTTATAGAGAGAAGGTGATTCCCTTTTTCGTCAAAAGGGTATACTTCTCCTTCCTCAAGAATCCATCCTTGTCCTGTGGAGTCCCATTTGCCGCTTTTGGCAATCAGAAGTTTTTTTCTGCGGCCATTGGCACCGATTTCGGTAAATCGTAGGCCATGTAGATTTTCATTTCGGTAGTCGTATTGACGGGCTTCGAGAAGTGTCCCGTTGGTGCCGTAGAGTTGGATGTTTCCCCCATGGGATCCTCGAGTCCGCAGGACCGAATAGGTCTGCCCCAATCGTTCTGAAAGGCGGGGGAGCAGGAATTCATCAACCAGGGCCATCGATCCCCCTACAAGAAGGGCAAAGGCGAGTAGAGGGATTGCTGTTCTTCGCAAACTTCTTCCCGATGCGATGATCGGAATGACTTCGTTTCTTCGGGAAAGGTGTACAAAGGTATAAACGGCTGCAACCATCGTCACACTCGGCAGAGTGTATTGAGCAAAGACGGGAAGCCGGATTACGTAGTATTCAAAGAAAAAGGTTATGAGGGAGTACCCTTTTAATTCAAAGAATCTTGTGGAATGAAGGGCCGAATCAATGATGACGAAAAGACAGAGAAAGGCAAAGAAACAGACCGTAAACGTATTGAGGAAGATGCGAAGGATATAACGGTCGAGCACACTCATGTACGAAAAACCTTTCGGAGAAAGGGGATGGCGGCGAGGAGAATTACAATATCCGGAAGCCATCCGGCGATCATAGGGGGAAGATGGTTCCCTTCGCCCAAGGCCCGCCCAATGAGTGTAGAGAGTAAGTACAAGAGGAAGGGAGGGATGGCCGTTCCGAACCCGGCTAATCGACTTCCTTTTCTGATGAGGATTCCAATGGGCGCACAGAGGAGAATCAGGAAGAGCGGCCCGAGGGCTAATGCATGTCTTGTGTAATACTGGGTCCAGGCATCTCGTCGCTTTTTTTCAGAAGGGTGTGTTTTTGCATATTCCAGTAACTCTTCTGAAGACATGTCTTTGGCGCCCTTGGACTGGTTCTTCAAGGAACTGACATCGAGTTCGATCCGAATTTCCCCTTCCCCTTTCATTCCTCCAGTCTTTTCCTGGCCTTCTCCTCGGAGTTCTCCGTTGAGAAGAATTAGTTTAGGGACCAGTGGATCACTCAGGTCAAATCGTCCCGCTTCCGCCGTATAGACCAATCTCTGTGTGCGGTCTTGTTCATCAATGACGATAAGACGCTTCATTTCTCCATCTCGGTATTGAGTGTATCCCACCATGTACGGTCCGATCGTAAAAGTTTGGTTTCCGGGGGGAGGGGCCTTTAGAAGATGAATGATGGATTGTCGAACCATGATCCGTTGATGCAGATGTGCCCAGGGAGCCGCATATTCGTGGAGAAAGTACCCTCCGATGGAGAGAAGAGTGGCGAAGAAAAGGGCGGGGAGAATAATTCGAATCGGTGAGATTCCTGCCATGAGGATGGCGCTAATTTCATGCTCGGCAGAAAGCCGGCCGTATACCAAGATGGTGGACGCGCTGATCGCAATGAGAACGACCCATGGGGCGAGCATGGCTAATGCCATCGGAAGGCTCTGTCCGACCATGGCCAATCCAGCTCCGGCAGAAAGACGACTTGTCTTAAAGGTCAGGCCTACCATACAGATAAAGAGAATCACGATAAAGGTGAAGATGAAGGCGATGAACAGTTCGCGAAAAATATATCGAGAAAGAATCATTCGTTACCCTTTTCCGATACTGGTTTCGAACTGGAGCTTGTAGAGGTCTCGATAAAGTCCTCCCTTTTCGACAAGTTCCTCATGCGTTCCCATTTCTTCGATTCGTCCATGATGAAGTACTAGTATCCGATCCATATTCTGAATAGTCGAGAGTCGATGTGCAACTACCAGAGAGGTCCTGTTTTCGAGTAAATGTTCCAGTGCGTTCTGAATCAGTTTTTCCGTTTCCCGGTCTACGCTCGATGTGGCCTCGTCCAAGAGAAGGATTCGGGGGTCAAAGGCAAGGGCTCGTGCGAAGGAGATCAGTTGCCGTTCTCCAACGGA
>CAYRLD010000048.1:0-3170 GCA_964424925.1 uncultured Planctomycetales bacterium | reverse complement strand
GTTCCTCTTTCCGACAGAAGCGTGTCAAGCCCCTTGGGAAGGGAGGACACAAAATGATCGGCACCGACCGTTTGAATGGCTCGTTGGATTCGCTCTTTAGGTAAGAGGGTTCCGAGCGTTAGATTCTCCTCAATAGTGCCCGCGAAAAGGAAGACATCCTGCAAGACGAGTCCGGTCTGGGTTCGTAAGTTGCGGGGGTTAAATTCCTTCAAATCTTTTCCATCGATAAGAATTCGCCCTTCTGAAATCTCATAAAACCGGAGGAGAAGATTGAGCAGGGTTGTTTTTCCCGCCCCGGTATACCCTACGATGGCGACCCGTTCCCCGGCTTTAACCGTAAAGGAGATGTTCTCTAAAACAGGAGTTTTCTCGTTGTATCGAAAGCTGACATTTTCAAAGGTGATTTCCCCAGAAACGGCTGGGAGGCCATTATCTCCTGATTTCGCCAACTCCAGTCCGGGTGCCGCAGGGGTATCAAGGATTTTGAAAATACGTTCGCTAGATGCCATTGCTGATTGAAGGATGTTGTATTTTTCAGAGAGATCCCGTACCGGCTGGAAAAACTTCTGCGCACAGAACCAGAAGGCGAGGAAAGAGCCGAACGTGAGGGTTCCCGATAAGATAGCGTATCCGCCATACCAAAGAAGGAGTGCTGCGGTTACAGAAGAGAGAACTTCCACTCCTGGAAAGAAGATCGAATAAATACGGACAGTAGCGATGGACGTATCTCTGTATTCAGAATTTCGAATGCGAAATTGTTCCTGACAGTACTCCTGTTTGTGAAACATCAGAATCGTTCGCATCCCCTGGATACTTTCGTTGAGGTAACTGTTTAGGCTTGCGATTTTCTTTCTCATATCCCGGTATTGGTCTCGAGCAAAGCGTCGAAAGAGCCAGACCATAAATCCGATAATGGGGGCGGTAATCAGGGTAATCAGAGCAAGTTCCCAGTCGAGAAAAAACATCAAGACGAGGATCCCGAGGATCAGGAAGACATCGCTGAGGAGGGCGATCATACCGGAGGTGAAAAGCTCATTGAGATTCTCAATGTCATTGGTTGTACGGACAACCAGTCGGCCCACTGGATTTTGATCGTAGAAAGAGACCGGGACCCGTTGAAGCTTGGCAAATAGTTGCAGGCGAAGGTCTCGGATTACTTTTTGCCCAACATGGTTTGTGATCCACGTTTCCAGGTAGGTAAAGAGAGACATTGCTGTGACCGCAATAAAGAAAGCGCCCACGTAGGGAACGAGGGCTTCGAAGTCCCCCTTTGATATGGGTCCATCTACGGCTCCTTTTAGAAGGAGGGGGCCGGCCAGTTCGGTTCCGATTCGAAGGAAGATCAAGAAGAGGGAGAGAAAAACGAGAGGCCAGTAGGGCGTGAGATATTGGACAAACCGACGCATCAGTCGGCTGTCGTACGCTTTCCCCAGGATTTCGTCTTCGGTATCGATCATGCTCGGCGCTCAATTCGTTCTTCTAGCTGGTGCGCCTTCCACATTTGCTTGTAAGGACCGTCCTTCGAGAGAAGTTCGTCATGGGTTCCCTGTTCTTTAACTTGACCTTCCTCTAAGACAACGATGAGGTCTGCCTTTTTTGCGGTGCTGAGCCTGTGGGTGATCAGGATGCTCGTTCTTCCTTCCATGAACGTATTAAGTCGTTGGGTGATTTCATTTTCTGTATGGGAGTCGACGCTAGAGAGTGCATCGTCGAGAATGATGATCGCAGGTTTCCGAATCACAGCCCGAGCGATTGCGGTTCGTTGTCTTTGTCCTCCCGAAAGAGTGAGTCCTCGTTCTCCAATGATTTGATCATACCCATCCGTGAATTTCTCAATATCGGCGGAGAGTTGGGAGATCTCGGCGGCACGATTGATCTCTTCTTCTGGCCTCTCTTTTTGGCTTCCGAAGAGAATGTTGTTTCGAATTTGGTCAGACCAGAGAAAGATATCTTGGGGTGCTATGGAGATTGAGTTTCGAAGGTCGGAGAGGGGGAGGGTGTTGATATCCTGCCCATCAAGAAATACCGTACCGTCCGGTACCGGGTAGAGCCGGAGTAGGGTATGAGCGAGAGTGCTTTTTCCAGACCCGGTCTTCCCGACGAAGGCGACTTTCCATCCCGGTTGAATTTTCAGGCTAACATTTGAGAGGGCGGGTGGGCGGTCGGCTTCGTAGGCGAAGGTAAGGTTTCGAATTTCGATCTCTCCTTTAAGAAGAAGAGATTCTTTCAAGGGCTCTGCTGATTCTTCCGAAGGACTGTCGAGGATTTCACAAATCCTTCCCATACAAGCCGCGCCCCGTAACACGAGATTGACAACCCACCCCAAAGCAATCATGGGCCAGATCAACATGAATTGGTATGCGGTAAACGCAACGAAATCCCCCTTACTGACCACTCCTGTGATCATGCCTTTTCCCCCTACCAGAAGGGTGATGACGATGGAGAGTTGGATGAAGAGGGTCATTAGGGCAAAGGTCATTCCTCTCCATTTTGCATAACGGATATTTCGCCGTTCATATTCGGTGCATTCTTTATCGAACCGGTCGTATTCTTCCTTTTCTCGGGAAAAGGCTCTGACGACGCGAGCGCCTGTGTAATGTTCCTGAGCTCGATTTGAAATCGCGCCGAGTTGTTCCTGGCTCGCCAGTGAGTAAGTGTGAAGTCGGGGGCCGCAGACGATAAATACTCCGGTAACGAGGAGGAGGGGGGCTGTAGCAAGGAGCGCGAGATCCCACTTTAAGTAGAGCATAGCCGCGAGGCTCATCAGGAAGAGAAAGCTCATACCCACCGAGGCGAGGATGGCGATTCCTGAAACCATCCGAGCGCCCTCTAGATCATTGATCGCTCGGGAGGTGATATCTCCCGTTTTATGACGATCGAAATACGCGGCGGGAAGATGGGCCAGTTTCCTGTAGAGGTCTTCCCGGAGGTCGTACTCCACCATCCGGGCTGTGGCGATAATGGTGAAGCGGCTCGCAAAAAGGAAGACACCCCGAATGACCGCAAAGCACATGATGGCGAGAGAAGCCCAGGCGATCGCTTCTCGTGTCGATCCCTCTTCAAGTGTGTCTACGGCATATTTTAATAGTAAGGGTGTTACGATCCCAAACGCTCCCCCGAAAAGAACTAGAATTAGTCCTTTTATGTAGCGGTTCCGATACCGCCGGAGA
>CAYRLD010000047.1:0-10758 GCA_964424925.1 uncultured Planctomycetales bacterium | reverse complement strand
GATTCGGCGACTACGCCGATACGCCACTCTAGAAGGGAGAGACTCCACTCTCCGTAAAAGAGCGGGAGAAGGCCCCTCGCTTTCTTCCGTCATATCAAAAGAATCTGGAAGCAGGCCTAAACAGCTTATACAACCAGAAAGGTGTAGATCCATTCGATTTCGATCCGGTCCTTCGAGAGATCGATACCGTGCAAGTTCTTCACTTGTCAGACACGGTCCAATTTTTGAGAAAGGCGTCTTCATTCATTTTCCAACCGCATACGATCCTCGTACGCTTTTTTCACTTTATCCAATCCTCTGCGAACGGTCGGACCAATACTGTTCTGCGTCATTCCTGTTATTTCGGCAATCTCCCGATACGATTTCTCATGAAAATAGGTCAACATCAATAGCAACCGCTCTTTCCCGTTCAAAGGCGCTTCATTAAGAACAATTCGAACTTCCTCTTCATCCACAGAAGAATCGTCCGGCACCCCAAGAAACTGTTCTAAAGGAGCCAACGCGCCATCCTTCATGGCCGGTTGGTCGAGAGAAACGGCACGAATCTCCTTTTTCTTACAGGCATCGAGAACTTTCCGTTTCGCCACAACCGCCAACCATGATTTCAGGTGAAACGGCTCCTGGAGAGCAGCCAAAACCCGAAAATGATTGGAGACGAGATGCGCAAACACCTCCTCCGTTAAGTCATCAACATCTTCTCGGAGGGCTTTTCCCGTTCGTGACATCAGAGTCTCTCGGACCACATGGTAGACCAGCCGAATAAACCGACGGACTAGTTCTGTCCAAGCGTCCGAATCGCCCTGAACACAACCCCGGACGAGTTCCCGCTCACCTTTCGAGGTATACTTCATGAAACGACGGTTATACGCTCGTTCGTACATAGGGGTCAAGAACCGGTCTCAAAAACGAGAGCAGATAGAAAAAGATTATGGTATGATTCCGCCCTCGGGCCGTAGCGTAGCCTGGCTAGCGCGCCACGTTTGGGACGTGGAGATCGTGAGTTCGAATCTCACCGGCCCGACCATTTTACCTTCGCCGAACACGACGGCGACAATTGCCGCAGACACCCCGAAATACGGCCGGTCGTTTTTTACACCGGATACAGGCCTTTTTCGGACTCGCTTTGGAAGAAGACTCCTCTTCCAAAGGAAGAAGATCGATCTCCCCTTCGTCACTCGACTGAAAGGACTCTCCACAAACAGTACAGTTCTTTGCCGATTCAGGGCTCGTCGCTTCACAGAAAGAGCAACGGACGAGTTTCACAAACATTTCGATCGCCTTGGGGTCTTCCCCGCCCTTATACCGTTTTAAATCAGAAAGTAGGGCATTGGCACTCTGGTAACGACGTTCTGGGTTCTTTGAGACCATCTTCCGGATGACCGCATCCAGACCATCTGAGATCGATGAATTCATACTTTGAGGTCTTTTCGGAATGACTTTGACATGTTGCCGCATCATCTCTCGAATATCATCCCCGACAAAAGGAAGCTTTCCGGTCACCATGCGGTAAAGAATAATCCCCAGAGAATATAAGTCCGTCCGGGGGTCAGATGTACTCCCCCTCCACTGTTCCGGAGACATGTAAAAGGGGGTTCCCGCAATAGCCTTACTTTTTGTTTTGGGACCCTCCTGATCTTGCGCTAAACCAAAATCGGTAATCTTAGCTCTCCCCTTTTCCGAGAGCATGATATTATCCGGCTTGATATCCCGGTGGATGATTCCTTTCTCATGCGCAGCGGCAAGCCCCTCTGCAACATCCATAATAATGGAAAGACATTCATCCTCAATAAGAGGGTGACCATCCCGAAGCCGATTCGAAAGAGATTTCCCCTCTAAGAGTTGCATGACGATATAAAAGTAGCCCCGGACATATCCCACATCGTGCACTTGCACAATATTGGGATGCTCTAATCGAGCGATCGACCTTGCCTCGGACAAAAGGCTTTTCACAACAGCGGGGTTCTTCGAGATGGAGGAAAGAATCTTTACCGCTACCAAACGATTCAGGGCAATATGTTTCGCCCGATACACCCGGGCCATTGCACCCCGCCCGATCTGCTCCAAGATCCGGCACCCCGCCATCTCCATTCCAATAGGAGAACCAGAGCCCCCTTCCCCAGTTGGATTTACCGTCGCGGAAACACCAATCGAAGCGTTTCCGGCGTCAAATTTTACGAGAGAAGCCCCATCCTGGAGACACTTTGCTTCTTGAAGGTAGGCGTTTGAGACATTGTATTTCTCTCCACAATCAGGACAAACTCCGATCAGCTGATCTCGTTCTTCCAGAAGGCCTAAAACCAACTCCTTCGAAAGAACATCCTGCATAACCAGAATCTCGCCCAGATTTCGAAAGGTCCCCTGTTCGGCAAGACGAGTCTGCTCTTCCAGAGCCGTATCCACCTGCTCTTTTGTCGCAAACCCTTTTTCTACGACTTGTTCTCCAAACCGGGCTACCGGCTTCTCTTTTTTAGGAGGTTGGAGTCCTTCCTCTAAATATACTTTGATTAACTTTTCATGCTGGGCTTCTGTGATAAAACCACGATCGAGAAGAATACGATCGAGCGAAAGGGCCCCCCCTTCGTTATTGGTCCCATCGATACAGATTTTTATCTGAGCTGCGGTTGCCATCTTTAGCTTTACCGCCAGCTCCCCCATTTTTCTCTGGGCCTCATTACTCATGAAGAGAGAACCCCTTCCAGTGCCTCTCCCACCACAGAGAACGAACCGGTAATCAGAATCCGATCTTTTTTCGCAGACCGGGATTGGGCCAAAGAGAGCGCCTCTGATACCGAAGAAACCGCTTCGACCGGGAAAGGAGCCGCCTTTGCAAGATCACCTGGGGAACAGGCACGTGGATGATTCGCACACGTCATGAAACCCACATCAACATGAGGCTTGAGGATCCGCAACATCTCCTCCCAATCCTTATCCTGAGCCGCCCCAAAAATGAGCCAACTCTTTCCTTTCCGCGCCGGAAGAGCGCGTACCAAAGCACGAATCGCTGCCGGATTATGGCCAACATCGACAATCATGTCCGGCTGCCGACCGATCACTTCAATTCGGCCAGGTAATTGCAGAGAAGCCAACCCCTTTTCGATCACCTTCTTTTTCATACCTATGTATTGGGCCACCGAAACGGCGATCGCACCATTTTCGGCCTGATGCTCACCCAACAGAGGCAACCGAATCAGGGAAATGGGATATCCCTTCCTTTCTACACGAAATTGTAACACGCCCTTCTGCGTACGGGTAGCGCCGGTAATTCGTATCTCTCTCCCGAGACGACAAAGAGGAGCTCCGAGCTCTTTTGCTTTCCGGGTGATAACAGAAAGAGCGTCCCTCTTCCGTGCAGAGGTAAAAATAGGAACCCCAGGCTTAATAATCCCCGCCTTGTCCTCGGCGATTTCGGAAATGGAAGAACCAAGAACATCCATATGATCGAGATCAATCGTGGTTAAAACAGAGACTTCCGGTGAAAGAATATTGGTCGAGTCGAGACGCCCTCCCAAACCCACTTCAACCAAAGCCCACTCCACCTTTTGTTCCTGAAAAATCAAAAAGGCGGCCGCATTCATAATTTCGAAAAATGTGGGTCGGATTCGATCCAACACCTTCTTCATCCGGTTCATCGAGCGAAGAAAAATCTTTTCCTCTACAGGACGCCCCCCAAGCCGGATCCTTTCCAGAACATGAACAAGATGAGGCGAGGTAAAGGCACCAACCGTTTTTTCAGAGGAGAGAAGAATATTCTCGAGCATCAGAGCGGTCGATCCTTTCCCCTTCGTCCCCCCGATATGAATGGATCGGAAGGACGATTCGGGGTTCCCGAGTGCTTTCATCAGAGCCCGCATCCGGTCGAGATTAAACATTCGACTTTTCCGGCTCTGAGGAGGCATCCGTTCGTAATTCGTTCGGCGCCCCAAATCGTTCATTACCTGCGAGAGTGTGCGATACATGTAACCCGCATAATATACGTTTCCAACGATACGAAAACTCCAATTTCGCGGGAAAAGCAAAATCCCTCCCGAACGGTCAAAGAATGGGGTAGAATGTGTGGGGAAATTGGAACGGTTGGTTAGCGGGAGGCATACATGACCCAACACCTTGAGGAATTGGTCAATCGACAGGTAAAACAGTGGGAAAAAGCGCAAGAGGGGCCTCCTCTTGGAGAAGATACGATCCGACGCGGTCTACACAAACCGATGGTCTGTATTTCTCGAGAATACGGAGGGCGGGGCGCCGCGGTGGGACGATTGGTTGCCGAAAAATTAAACTTCGACTTCTTCTCCCGAGAACTTGTCGAAGAAGTCGCCAAACATGCTCACATGAGAAAACAGATTGTCGAATCTCTTGATGAGAAAACGCGAAATCTCATGTTTGAATGGGTTATCCAACAGTTCGGAAATGAATCTTTCACGAATACAGAATATCTGCGACACCTCTCACATGTGGTCCGCACACTTTCCAAATATGGCCGGGGCGTTCTTGTCGGCCGGGGAGCTCAATTTATCCTGAGCCCAGCAAGTACATTGCGAATCCGTACCATCGCTTCCTTAGACACACGCATTGACCGAATTGCCGAACGGGAAGGAGTGTCTCGTAGCGATGCGAGAGCCCTCGTATTGAAAACAGATGCCGAGCGCGAAGGGTTCTGTCGGCAACACTTTAACCTCGACATTACCGATGCAAAGAACTACGACATTGTCTTAAATACAGGAACCATCACGGAAGAGGCGTGCGCCCAAATCATTGTGGATCAGTTTCAGGCCCGCTTCTCGAAATAGAGTTCAATCCAATGACGGGGCTTCCGAGGGAAGTGTTTTCACTTCCCCCTGTCGCAGTTTCTGAATACGACGAGTGAACCGGTCTGCATCTTTCTGGGAATCTTCGTACGCTTTGACCGCCTGCTGCAACCGCTCTCCGACCTTGGTATAGTCAGCGCCAAATTTTTCAAAATCCTTTGCGACGCGAACAATCGCTTCCTGAATCTCTCTCGTCTTTTTCTCCAACTTCTTCCCTCGGAAAGCGGTCGCAAGAACCTGAAGGTAGGCATAGAGGCTATTGGGAGAGGTGGGGATAACTTTCGATTTCAGCAATTTCTCATGCAGTTTCGCATCTTTTAATAGCAGGTAATAGACCGCTTCGGAGGGGACAAACATAAGGGCGAATTCGAGAGTTTTGGGTGGCTTGATATATTTGGAAGAGATTTCATCTGCGCGTGCTTTCACATCTTTCGCAAAGGCTTTTCGGTTCTCTTCTGTCCCTTCCCCTTCAATTAACGGCATCGCATTGGCTAAAGGAAACTTCGCATCGATCGCAAGAAACTGACTCTGCTCCGGTTCGACAAAAATAGCCGCATCGACCCTTTCGGAGCCTTCCACCGTATGTTGAAGACGGTAGAGTTCGGTCATATCTCCAAAAAGATCCGCAAGAAGTCGTTCGAGTGTCATCTCCCCAAAAGCCCCACGTCCTTGGGGTCGAGAAAGAACTTGGTGAAGATCATTCACCCCTTTGGACAGTTCTACAATTTTCCCGGTCGCTTCATGAACCTCTTTGAGTTGCTTGGCCACAGAACCGAACCCTTCTACGTTATGTTTGACGGACTCGGATAATTTTTTCTCCACCTCTCCACGAACGGCAACGAGCTCTTCCCGCATCGTTTTCGATTGTTCTTCCCGACCTTTTTGAAGATCTTCCCCCACCTGGTTCTGAATACGAACCAAACCTTCTAAAAGAGCTTTTTCGGAACTTTTCCCCTTGTTTCGGAAAAGGATGAAAAAGAGAAGGAGGAGGTTCCCTCCCCCCAGAATTAGTAAAGCAATCGTTTCCACGGAATGAACTCTCCCAAGTCGAGGGGCCAAAGGCAAGAAGATTTCGGAGAAAGAAATATCTGCCCCTTCCCCTCTTTTTCGGTAAAATAGGGGCCGATGAAAATTCCAATCCTTCTTCTTCTAGCCTTTTCCGGAGCCTTTAACGTCCTCTCTGGGTTCTCCGCAGGTGATGCGCGTACCATTGAAGTCTCTTTTCTTCCCGACCAGATGACGTCCGTCCCTTACACCTACTTTTTTGGAACCCTGGCCGCCCTTTTCTGTTCCGCCGGAATCATCTTGATCGGTCGAGGATGGGAACGGGACTCCCTTTCCAAACGCTTCATTCAATGGACAAAAGCGGTTGCCCTCGTGGAACTATCCCTCTCTTTTCTACCGGCCATGATTTTCATTGGCCGAGTGATCCAAGAGATCTAAACCTAATCGTCATTCAAAACCGAAATAAGATCTCTCGTTCCGACAATCCAAATTGTTTTCTCATCCACAATACGAACATAGGGAGAGCGAGCCTCTAGTCTCTGAATTTTCCGTCGATTCCGGTAGAGCCCGACGAACGCTTCCCGCCCCGGAGAAAGGCAGGTAATTTCCCATTTTCGACAGAGTTGCTTGAGTCGAATAATCTCCAAAAACCGGTTTACCGAAGAGGGAAGTTTCCCGAAACGATCTTCCATTTCCGATCGCGCGTTTTCCAACTCCTTCTTTGTGCCGCAAGCGGTCAACCTTCGGTATAGCTCGACTCGACTCGGAAGATCGGGGGCGTATTCTTCCGGAATATATCCCGGAAGTTTTAGTTCCACGGTCACCTCAATCGGCTCGTCAATTTTGTGATTGTTCATTTTTTGAGCCGCGTGATCGAGCATTCGGAGGTAGAGGTCATATCCAACCGCGGCAATATGGCCACTCTGCTCTCTTCCCAATAGGTTCCCCACCCCCCGAATTTCAAGATCTCTCATCGCAATTTTGAAACCCGCCCCCAGATCGCTAAACTCTTCGATCGCTTTAATTCGCTTTTTCGCTTGCGGAAGAATTTTCCGGTCGGAGGGAAGCAAGAGATAACAGAACGCTTGTCGATGGTACCGCCCCACTCTTCCTCGAAGCTGATGAAGATCCGAAAGCCCAAACTGATCCGCATTATGGATGAGAATCGTATTTACATTCGGGATATCGAGACCGCTTTCAATAATGGTGGTACAGACGAGAACATCGAGTCGGTGTTCTAAGAAATCGATCATCACCTGTTCCAGTTCATCCCCAGGCATCTGCCCGTGCCCCATTCCGAACCGAGCTTCCGGGACAATTCTTTCTAAACTACGAACCACTGATTCAATGCTGTATACCCGGTTGTGCACAAAATAGACCTGCCCCCCCCGTTCAATCTCATGAAGAATGATCGCGCGGACTCTCCGTTCATCATAGAGAAGAACCTCAGTCCGAATTGCCCGGCGACTTCGAGGAGGGGTCTGCAGAGAGGAGATTTCGCGGATTCCTAAAAGGGCCATATGGAGGGTGCGGGGAATAGGAGTCGCCGAAAGAGTTAATACGTCGACCGTAGCGCGAAGGCTTTTGAGGAACTCTTTATGTTCTACTCCAAACCGTTGCTCTTCATCTAACACCACCAAACCTAGATTCTTAAATCGAACATCTTTCTGAACTAACCGGTGCGTTCCGATGATGATATCGATCTTCCCCGCTTCCAGATCGGCCAAGATCGCCTTCACTTCTTTTCGGGTACGAAAGCGAGAGAGCACTTCGATCCGGATCGGATAGTCCGCCATTCGTTCGGAAAATGTACGCCAATGTTGCTGTGCGAGGAGGGTCGTCGGAACGAGCACCGCGACTTGACGATTGTACGTGGCGGCTTTGAATGCGGCCCGCATCGCCAGTTCGGTCTTCCCGTATCCCACATCTCCGCAAAGAAGTCGATCCATCGGGTGGCGGGATTCGAGATCTTGTTTAATCTGCTTATTCACCTCCAATTGATCCGGGGTCTCCTCATAGGGAAAGGCGAGTTCAAACGCACGCTGCCAATCCGTGTCGGGAGGATAGGAAATTCCAAAATCCATTTGGCGAACTGCCTGAATGCGCACCATCTCTTTGGCGGCCTCTTCGACTCCTTTCTGGGCACGCGCCTTTGTCGCTTTCCATGCCGTACCTCCTAGGGTGTGCAAAGCGGGCGCGTTCTCCCCACCCCCAATATATTTCTGAACCAGATCGAGATCGGCAACCGGAACAAATACTTTCGCATTGTCTGCATACCGAAGGACCATATAGTCCTGCCCTTTGAGCGTCTCAATCCCGATGTATTTACCAATCCCATGATGAAGATGGACTACGATATCTCCTTCTTCTAATTCAAGATAAGAGTCAACCGGGCGGGAATCGGGTCGCTTTCCCCAGGCACGTTGAAGGCGATACCGACAAAAGAGTTCCTGATGCGGAACAAAATGAATCTTTTCCTCCGGAAAGCTAAACCCATGGTGAAGTCTTCCCCGTTCGATTCCAATGGGTCGATCGATTTTGGCATCCTGAAGGACTTCTCGTAGCCGCTTCTCTTCCCCCTCGTTGGCACAATAGATTCGAACCTCCCCCTCCAGACGGGTCAGTTCGGTAGATATTTCTGAGATACGGCCTGAAAATCGCTCGAGGGAGTGGGTCTTTACATTTCCCGTTCTTGGCCCTTCTGGAAGCGGAAGAGAGGAGAGAGTCAAGACGCGCGCCACAGGACATTTAGGAGGAAGGGATTCGGAAAGATCCCGATGTACCATCCAGCTGTTTTCGGGAAGATATTGCCAGAGGTTTCCTTTTGCTTCCGAGATCGGAACGAGGGAAAAGGAGATCTCATCCCGATCCTCTTCTGACCTCTGCGTTTCTACAGAAAACCGTCGGATCGATTCGACCGTATTCCCAAAGAAGTCGAACCGGATCGGTTGATCCATCTCGAAGGCAAAGAGATCGACAATCCCGCCTCGGACGGCGATCTCTCCAGGGGATTCTACCGAGTGTGCCCGTTCGTACCCCGACTCAATCGCCCGACGAACCAAGTCATCAAAAGAGGTCTCTTCCCCAACCCGGATTGTAATCTCAAGCCCCGCTACACTTTTTGGATCGGGGAGAGGAGCTTTCAAGGCTTCCCCGGTGGCGACCAGAACAGGTTTCCGCCTTTTTGAAAATTCTCGGGCGAGGTGAAATCGTCGGGAAAGAAGATATCGACTCTCCCCCTCCGCTTCTGGAAACTCCTCCCCTTCTATTCCAAAAGTACAAAGGTCTTCGAGAAACTCTTCCGCTCCGGTCGAAAGAACGACGAGAAGAGGCGTTTGTTGGATTTTGACCATTTCGGCCACGATCAAGGCAGACGCTGACCCCCACGCACCGCCGATGGCCCCCCCTGTGCCGGCCTCGATCGCTGCGCTCCCTTTGCGAATCCCAGGAAGAGAGAGTAGCCAATTCATAGGAGAGAAACCGATCCGCCCCCGACCAATAATTAGTTCGTCGCGGGTTGATCGGATTCTCTGTCGATCATCTCTTCCTCAGGCTCCGGCCCTTCCAAGACACCCAAATCAATGAGCGCTTGTTGAGCCGCTTTCTGCTCCGCATCTTTTTTATTGGGTCCCCAGGCAGAACCGAACTCTTTGACATCCAGTTCCACCATCACTTCAAACATCTTTTTATGATCAGGACCCTTTTCTTGTACCACCCGGTAATTTGGAATCATGGAAAGATTTCGTTGCGCATAATCCTGCAACAAGGACTTATAATTTTTCTCATGTCGATCATGGATAATTTCCTCCACCTCTTTTCCGATATGGTTAAGAACAAAGGAACGAGCCAGATCCACACCCCCATCAAGATAGAGAGCGGCAATCACCGCTTCGAACGCATTGCAGAGAATAGAGCGAGGGAGTGATTTCTTCTCGGTTAATCCTCTCCCGAGAATAATCATTTTATCGATTCCGATATCGGCCGCAGCCGCCGCAAGCGTTTTCGAACTCACCAAAATCGACTTCATCGTCGAAAGATCCCCTTCTTCGTTCTCGGGAAAACGGTGAAAGAGATGCTCCGAGATCACCTGCCCGAGAATGGCATCGCCGAGAAATTCGAGTCTCTCATTACACGGAAGATTCCGATCCTTGGCGGAGGAATGGGTCAGCGCCTCGATCGCTAATTTTGGATTTTGAAAGGTGTGATCGACGACCAACTCAAGTTGGCGAACAACATCCTGGTACTCTTCTTCCATCTCTGACACACAATCTCCTTGAGGGGATACGACCTCGAAAAAGGAGATTTGCCAGGAATTTCGCAGACACCCCTATCTGCGGGATCCAAGGCAAATCGACACTCTCTTTCTTACCAGATCCTCTTCACCCGAACCAGTCAAAATCGAAATTCGAACCAAAGACCCGATTCGATGGAAAACCCCTCGAGATCTCCGAAGAACCATTGCAGCTGAAGATGAAAACCGAGATCTAGCGAGGGAGAGAGTTCCCAGGTTCCACTTGTTCGACCCCCAAATGCGAAGGACAGAAGCGATTCCGTCTCTCCTTCCAAGTCAGAGGTAAAATCGAACAATTTATCGTACCCCAAAGGGGTTTCAAAACGCTCATACTCCTGTTCGAGCCATTGCAAAGAGACCGTTCCTCCGGTTTGAATATGAAGAGGACCCCGATCCCATATCTCGTCGGTGAACCAGAGTTCCAATCCGAGTCCGGTAAGACTTCCCTCTACATCTACCGTTGTGCTTAGTTCGTTCCCGGTATTGACGGAAAACTCGGTGGTCAAGGTTCCTTCCGCATCGAAACTTCCTGTAAATCCGGATAACCCTACCTGAAGCCAATCGAGCAGGTTAAACCCAACCTGAAGCTTTGCGAGTGAATAGGACTCTTCCTCCAATTGAAGGGTTTGGATTGCATCTTCGATACCTCCGCCAAAATTG
>CAYRLD010000046.1:0-10915 GCA_964424925.1 uncultured Planctomycetales bacterium | reverse complement strand
TCCCCATCACGCCCACTCAAAGGAGAATCGTTCACGAGGAAGTTCATCGAAACGGTCGGATCATCAATCGGAGAAAAGGGCACCAATTCGGCAGACTCCGAAACGGCAATCGTATCCCCAAGATCGCAATCGGGAAGCCCTGCGATGCAGCAGATATCCCCCGCTTCGGCCAGGGGAACAGTCTGACGCCCTAGCTTATCGAAAGTTTCTACCTTGACGATTTTCCCTTGAATCTTTTTTCCGTCCCGCTTCAGAAGAAAAACGTCCTTCTCGATTTCCGCCACCCCTGCACTCACTCTTCCGATCGCCATCCGTCCGACATAATCGTTATAGTCGAGGGAACTAACCCCCATACAGAAGGAGCCTTCCGGATCAACTTTGGGCGCAGGAACATGCTCGAGGATCGTGTCGAAGAGAGAAGTAAGATCTTCCCACTCCCCATCCAGACTACTCTTCGCCTTCCCTGTCCGGCCGATCGCATAAATAACTGGCGCATGTAACTGGCGGTCATCCGCATCGAGTTCGAGAAGAAGATATTGTAACTCGTCGAGAACCTCCGCAGGACGCGCTTCCGGTCGATCGAGTTTATTGATCACCAAAATCAGTTCTAGCCCCGATGACAAAGCTTTTTCAAGCACGTACCGCGTCTGCGGCATCGGTCCATCCGCTCCATCTACCAGGACAAGAGCTCCATCCGCCATCGCCAGGACACGCTCCACTTCCCCGCCAAAATCGTGGTGACCGGGCGTATCGATAATGTTGATTTTTGTATCTTTGTAGGTAACGGAGGTGTTCTTCGCGAGAATGGTAATCCCGCGCTCCCGCTCCAGATCGTTCGAATCCATCACGCAATCCTGAACCGCTTCATTCGACCGGAAGACCCCGGTCTGCCGAAGCATATGGTCGACCAGCGTTGTCTTTCCGTGGTCAACGTGCGCAATGATAGCGATGTTTCTTAGTTTTTTCATAATGGTTCCTGTGAGGTGAGCGGCGGATTATATAGGAATGAGGGCCCGTTCTCCAGCCCGAAATCGCTATTTTTTGGAAGTAATTAGGCTCACGAAAACAACCGCTAGGAAGGCAGCGAGAAAAGCCGGACCCATCTCGTAAATCCCGGTCGGTTCTTTAAAGAATTGAACCCAGGTGATCGTACCGAAGAACCCAACAATAATTCCGCTCAAGATCCCCCAACCGGTCGTTCTGTTCCAAACAAGCGTAAGAATCAACCCGGGACCAAAGGCCGCACCCAAACCGGCCCACGCATAGAGCACAAAATCAAAGATCACACGACTTCCGGTCATCGCGATCCCCCCAGCGAGAAGGCCAATCCCCAAAACGGTCAATCGGTTCACAATAAATTTAGAGCGGTCTGTCGGTTTTTTCGAAAGGTAAGTAAGAAGGATCACCCATCCCCATAAGAAGGTGAAAATACCAACACCCGCTTTCACAAGAAGATCCGCCTTGGTCTGTACAAGAACCAAGAAGAGCGAAACACCCGCAAGAACCAAGGGAATAGACTTGCGAAAGCCCGGATTCCGGGACATCTTCACATAGAGGTCATGACTCACAGCGGATGCGGTGACCAATAATTGAGAATCGGCCGTCGAACAGATTGCCGCCATAACTGCGGCGATCATCACTCCTGCCAAGACGCCCGGCAGCAGTTCACGCGCTGCGACCGGAAGAACTTTTTCCGCATCACCCAAACCTTCCAGGCCCTCCATCCCCTGAAAATAGGCGCGGGCCGCAACGCCGAGAAGAACCGCGCCCGCCAAGAGAATCCCCACCCAAATGGTGGCGATCATTCCGGCACGCCGAACCGACTTTTCATCCTTCGTTGCCATGAAGCGAACCAACACATGAGGCTGTCCGGGGTATCCCAAAGGAATACAAAGCCACAACGCGAAGAATCCGATCAAAGTCATTCCGAACTTTCCGCCAAACGCGTGCGCTAGACTTCCCTTCGCCTGAAGTTCCGGAATCGCCTCCAACCCTCGAAGAGTATCCATCATCGGTCCAAGCCCACCCAACTTCACGATGAGAATGATCGGGAGAACCACCATCGCGAAAATCATGAAGATCGCCTGAACGACATCGGTCCACGCCACAGCACGAAACCCGCCGACCACGGTATAAACGAGGACGATCAAGGCCCCCACACCGACACCCAGCTTGTAATCCCACCCGAACGTGCCGCCGAATGTTTTCGCAGCCGCCGTCAATTGCGCCGCGACATAAACCGCGAGCATGGAAAGAACCACGACCACCGCGAAGAAACGAATCGCGACCGCAATCCCCCCGATATTTTTCCCGACCAACATATCCGGGATGGTGATATGCCCGTCATTCTTCGATACGGAACGAAGACGATTCGCGATCACGAACCAATTGAACAGGAAAGCCAGAACCGTTCCGGGTACGATCCAGAGCGCGGAAATGCCTACCTTAAAAGCGGTCCCGACAAGGCCCACCGTTACCCAACCGCTCTCCGCAGATGCCGAAGAAGAGAGCGCGGCTACCCAGGCTCCAAGCCCCCGGTCCGCCAAAAAGTAGTCCTGGCTTGACTTCTTTGCAAACCGTGCCGTATAGAGCCCGAAGACCATAATCGCCACGGTGTAGACAAGAAAACTGATTCCGATGGCATCCATAAATCTGGATGCACGGTACCAGGCCGACCATTTTCGAGCAACCATTTGACAGTCTGCGCTGGGAGGTTTAGCCTCTCTCTACAAAGAAGATGAAAAACGTTTTCTCAAGTTCTGTTCTCCTCGTTTTGACCATCATGGGATGTCGAATGACCGCTCCTCCCGATACCGAACCAGGGGTCTCTCAAAACCTTGCCAACCATCGACAGCAGACGATTATCGCACCCCGATACAAATTGAGATTTACGATCCCTCAGGAAAAATCGGAAACCGTTCAAGGAGAAGCGAACATCACCTTCGAATTGAAACGCCGGGGAAACGGAGTCGTCCTCGACTTTGACGAAGCGCCCTCCCGAATCACGTCTCTCTCCATAAACGGAGCGAAAGCAGACGGGACATTCACCCAAGATCATATTATTCTCTCCCCCGACCTGTTGCGCCGTGGAAAGAACGAGGTCGACCTGACCTTTCAGGCCGGGAACAAGGCTCTCAACCGAAATGATGAGTTTCTTTACACTCTCTTTGTTCCAGACAGAGCCTCTTCAGCGTTCCCCTGTTTCGACCAACCCAATCTCAAAGCCCGCTTCCGCTTAACGCTCGAAATTCCCGAATCCTGGACCGCGATCGCCAATGGAAATCTTCGAACAGAATTAAAGTGGAAAAACCGGACCATTCTCACGTTCGAACAGACCTCTGCCATTCCGACATACCTCTTCTCTTTCGTAGCCGGAAAGTTCGAGGTCGTCACCAGAGAGAGAGCGGGTCGAACCATCCGATTCCTCCATCGGGAAACCGATAAGGCCCGTTTAGAACGGAACCAAGAGAGACTCTTCGACCTTCATGCGACAGCCCTCTCCTGGCTCGAAGCCTATACCGGAATCCCCTACCCTTTCGGTAAATTCGATTTCGCGCTCATCCCCTCGTTTCAATACAACGGAATGGAACATCCCGGAGCGATTCTCTATCGAGCGGATGCCCTTCTCCTAGAGAAGACCCCGACACAAGACCAGGAAGTACGTCGGGCAAGCCTCATCGCACACGAAACCGCACACATGTGGTTCGGAAACTTGGTCACGATGGACTGGTTCAACGATGTTTGGATGAAAGAGGTCTTCGCCAACTTCATGGCGGCCAAAATCGTGCACCCCTTCTTTCCGAAATTGAATCATGAGCTGCGATTTCTCATGGCACACTATCCAGCCGCATACGAAGTAGACCGGACCGCTGGCGCAAACCCGATCCGACAAGATCTTTCTAATCTAAAAGAAGCGGGATCCCTTTATGGAGCCATTATTTATAAGAAGGCTCCCATCGTAATGCGCATGTTGGAAACCTTGATCGGAGAGGCTTCTTTCCGTGAAGGAGTCCAAATCTACCTGAAAGAATTTTCATTTCGAAATGCCACTTGGCCCGATCTCATAAAAATCTTCGATCCACAATCCCCGATCAACCTTGAGAAGTGGAGCCGATCCTGGGTAGAAGAAGCAGGCCGCCCCAAAATCGAAGTGCATCTCGCGCAAGATGACAATGGGAAGATTACAGAACTGCGCCTCCAACAAGATCCCCTGCAGACAGTCCGTCCCCAACCGGTATCGATCCTTATCGGAAAAGATCGTCTTCCGGTCACGCTCAACATACCGGACCTCCCGGTTCCCGAGGCCCGAGGAAAAACCTTTCCCGGATTCCTCCTTCCCAACGGTGCGGGACATGGATATGGAGAATTCACACTCGATCCATCGAGCCAAGCGTATCTAATCAGTCACCTCCCCGAACTAAACGACCCCCTTCTCAGAGGAATCGCATGGATCACCCTTTGGGATGGAATGCTCGAAGGAAAGATCCCTCCGGGAGCCCTTTTTGATCTCGCAATCCGGGCGCTCAAATTTGAAGAAGAAGAACTCAATGTCAGTCGTATCCTGCAAGACCTAACCACAATTTATTGGCGGTACCTCTGCGCGGAAGATCGAATCCGGTACGCGCCCAACCTCGAAAGCTTCCTCCTCGAACGGATCGATTCATCAAAAACAGACTCCCTCAAGTCGGGATTTTTCCGCACCTACCGGTCTGTCGCTCTGTCCGAAGAAGGAGTTTCGAAACTCCGAGAAATCTATACCGGAGAGAGGAAGATTCCCGGAGTGAGTTTCTCCGAATCAGACCAGGCCACGACCGCATTGGAACTGGCGCTTCGGCTCCCGGAAGAGTCTCAGGGTATTCTCCTTCATCAACAGGAGAGTATGAAAAACCCGGATCGCAGACGAAGACTCGGATTTGTCTCCCCCGCCCTTTCCCCCGACCCCGCCATTCGAGAACGATTTTTTCAATCGCTTCAAGACTCGAAAAATCGGGAACAGGAACCGTGGGTTCTCGAAGCGGTCACCTACCTGAATCACCCCCTGCGATCCTCCGAATCGATTTCGTATCTTCCACGCGCACTCGAATGGCTCGAAGAGATCCAGGCCACGGGAGATATCTTTTTTCCGAAACGATGGCTCGATGCGACTCTCTGGGGACACCAATCGAAAGAAGCGGCTGACCAGATTCGAACCTTCCTCGAAAAACAGCCCACCTATCCAGAGAGATTACGCGGAAAGATTTTGCAATCAGCGGATGGCCTTTTCCGAGCGGCGACCCTTCTCGATCGCTGACTTATTTCCCGCCCTTCTTTGCCATCTTCGCCCACGAATCTCGTAGGCTAACGGTTCGGTTAAAGACCGGCTTGCCCGGAGTGGAATCTTTCGTATCGACCGAAAAGTAGCCCGTTCTCTCAAACTGATATCGACTTCCAGCGGAAGCCTCTTTCAATGAAGGCTCAAGATGGGCCTCTCGAATGACTTCCAGTGATCCCGGATTGATTGCGGCTTCCCACTCTTCTTCCTTCGCCGGATTTTCAACCTGGAAAAGGGGATCATAGAGCCGCACCTCCGCCTTGTGAGCATGTTGTGCAGAAACCCAGTGGATCGTCCCTTTTACCTTTCGCCCGTCGGGCGAATTCCCGCCCCGACTCGCCGGATCATAGGTGCAATGAATCTCCCGAACTTCTCCCGAAGTTTCATCTTTGATGACATCGGTGCAGGTAATGAAATAAGCGTACCGAAGGCGAACTTCCCTTCCCACCGCAAGCCGGAAAAACTTCTTTGGAGGATTCTCCATGAAGTCGGCCTGTTCGATATAGAGTTCTCGGGAAAAGGGAACCTTCCTCGTTCCGGCCGATTCATCCTCGGGATTGTTGATCGCATCGAGTTCTTCTTCCTGACCTTCCGGATAGTTTGTAATCACAACCTTAAGAGGTTTCAGAACCCCCATCACCCGAAGAGCGGTCTTATTGAGGTCTTCGCGGAGAGCATTTTCCAGAACAGTCAACCCGATCATGCTGTTCATCTTTGCGACCCCGATCGTTTCGCAGAATTTTCGGATCGAAAGAGGGGTATACCCCCGGCGACGAAAACCCGCAAGGGTCGGCATCCGAGGGTCGTCCCAGCCATCCACATGCCCATCTTCAACGAGGGAGCGCAACTTCCGCTTACTCATCATCGTGTGCGAGAGATTGAGCCGGGCAAATTCGATCTGGCGAGGGTGGTGAATCTCTAACGACGCACAGAGCCAGTCGTACAAAGGCCGATGGTTTTCAAATTCGAGCGTACAGATCGAGTAGGTGATCTCTTCGATCGAATCAGACTGCCCGTGCGCGAAGTCATACATCGGATAGATACACCACGCATCCCCGGTTCGATGGTGGTGTTCTTTTTGTATTCGATAGAGTACGGGATCTCGCAGGTTCAGGTTTGGAGAAGACATGTCAATCTTCGCCCGAAGGGTGTGACTTCCATCCTCAAACTCACCCGCACGCATCCGGGAAAAGAGATCGAGATTTTCTTCTACCGTCCGATTCCGGTGGGGGCTTTCCGTTCCGGGCCGGGTCAACGTCCCCCTGTACTTCCGAACATCCTCTCCGGCAAGATCACAAACATACGCAAGACCTTTTCGAATCAGGTCGACCGCGTATTCATACAGTTGCTCAAAATAGTCGGACGCAAAATAGAGTCGGTCTTCCCAGTCGAACCCGAGCCAGCGAATATCTTCCTGAATAGACTCGACATACTCGACATCTTCCTTACTCGGATTGGTGTCATCAAAGCGGAGATTGCACTTTCCGCCATACGTCTTCGCCAAGCCGAAATTCAGGCAGATCGACTTCGCATGTCCGATATGAAGATACCCATTCGGCTCCGGAGGAAACCGGGTATGTACCTTCGCCGTTCCCCCGCCCTCTTCGATAATGTTTTCAATAAAATTCTTTGCTTGAGTCTCTTCGGTCATCTCTTCTTTCCGTTATTTCCACCGGCCTTGGATGAAGTCTTCCACATCCGGAAGCCCCCCTTGAAGAACCAGATATCCATTGTGAGGCTCTCGCTCGGTGATTTCATGATTGATCGGGTCACGCATCATCCGGAGGACTTCATCATGATCGTCTGTATGTCCGAGAACCCAACCTAGTTTCATCAAGGCCGTCTCTGGCAACATATTATCGACCGGAACAACACCAATATCGAGCAGGTCCCGGCCAGTATCGTACACGTACATTTGAGCAAAACCCCAGAGGGTCTGCACCGTCATCACAACATGAACGCCCTTCTCAATCGCTCTCTTGAGAGCCGGGTAGACCGGTTGGTTTACATGCCCCAACCCTGTTCCGGCAATCACAATCCCTTTGTATCCCTTCTCCACGAGCGCATCGACCACATCCGGATCCATCCCGGGGTAATAATAGAGAATGGTGACGCGATCATTGTAGACCGCATCGATCTCTACTTTCCGATTCGGATCCCGTTTTCGAATATTCTTGTTCAAAACCCTCTGTTCATCCCGATCGATCGTGGCAAGAGGTACTTCTGACAACGTACGGAACGTACTGCGATACGAACTGTGCATCTTTCGCACGCGCGTTCCTCGGTGGAGAAGGCCGTAACTATCACTTGTGGGACCGAACATACAGACCTGGACTTCGGCAATCTCTCCGGTGGCCGCCGCTTTGACCGCATGAATTAAATTGAGAGCCGCATCGCTAGAGGGACGATCCGAACTGCGCTGGCTACCTACAATGACGACGGGAACGGGAAGGTTCTGCACCATAAAGCTAAGCACCGCAGCCGTATGACCCATCGTATCGGTCCCATGACCGATCACAATTCCATCGGCCCCGTTTTCAATTTCTTCTCCGATCGCATTCGCAAGAGCGACATACTCTTCCCACCCCATATTTTCACTGAAGACCCCGAAGATCTTTTTCGTCGTCAGGTTACAGATGTCCGCCAGTTCGGGAACCGCCCCGTAAAGCTCTCCGGGGGTAAAAGCAGGAATGACCGCCCCAGTACGATAGTCGAGTCGACTCGCAATCGTCCCCCCCGTACCGAGAAGAGTCACTTTGGGAAGATGGGGACGTTTCGGAAATTCTTGTTCGGGAATCTTGTAAATCGCCTCTTTATATCCGACTTCCTCGATTTTCTTGACCCGCTCTACCGCGATCCCGACGTTGTATCCGGTAATCATCTTGATCACAAAATGAAGGTCATCAAACGTTTCACTCCGCGGAAGAATCACCCCTTCGAAGAGAGTCCCATTTTCATTGACCACACGAACCTCGCTCCAGACACGGACACCCCACTCTTGAAGTTTCTTTCGGGCGAGTCCTTTGTATCCTTTGTAATCGTCTTTCACGACTTCGCCCCTTCCAACGCTTTCTGAACCTGCTCAACCGGGACACGCCCTCGGAGGGTTTCCAACGCCTGACCGAGAGCGAAGCGAAGCTTCTTCTCTGGCTTGTGCCGTTTCTGTTCGCGAAAGCCATTCTGCGTGGAGGAAATCGACTGAGCCCAGTTGGAGGGGGCGGGAGAAAGATCAAGCTTTGAACTCGGGTCACTCGCAAAAGAACGAACAATCGCGGCCCAATTATCCAGAAGATGCGGATGTTGACCGACCGCGCGAAAGAATTCGATCCATCGATCTTCTCCGATTGCGTCTACATCAACCCCTTTACGCCGGAGGCCCTTGATCTTTTCGCCAAAGAAGAAAGAGGCCTGCCTAAGATCGGCTCCGGCCTCCCGTACCACCAGATCGACTAGGTGTGCTCCTCCACGACGAATAAGATAGAAGATCACCGGCAATGGAACCCCTACTTTTGAATACGCCTCTTCCCGCTCCCACGGCGTGGCAGGAAGAGCGTCTGAAAGAGTATCGACCCTTTCCCGTGTCACTTTTGTGGGTGGGCTATCGGTATCGGGATACATCCGATCGGGCCCCGGAAGAATCCGCTCGAAGTCGGTACTCCCATCCGGAAGGGGCTGCCGCGTTTCGTTTGGAACCCCATCGAGGGCATCTATATAGCGCAAACGAATCTCTTCGGCCGCCTGTTTCGTATCATCCTCCGCCCCCCAAACGATCACAAAGGAATCGGTCTCCTTGACACCCAGGAATTTCCGGAGCGATTTCAACTCACGAGGACTTCCTTCATAATCAGGCCACTTCTCACTATGAATGAGGATCGGAGGTTGGTCGAGACCGGAAATAACACGGACCCGCCCACGCAGTTCATCCGAAAAAGTTAACTCGGGCTGAGTGGGCCAGTTCAAGGTTCCCAGAAGATTCTGGAGACGAACCGCCCGAACAGAGAAGGATCCTTTCCCCATCTCGAACCCTTCCCGATACTCCTGCTTCTCTAGATATCGCCGCCATCGCTCTTCTCTTAGAAAAGGAAGAACGCCATTCTTGAAAAAGTTTGTCACATCAACGGAATCAATCGAGAGATCGGTAGGGTTATTAAACCCTCGTTTATGTAAGTCATCTCGAAGTCGAAGCAAATTTACTTGCCGCCACGCTTCTCCATGAACGAGTCTCGGAGCCCACCAGGCGAAAGGAACCCCCTTAATCTCCACCCGTCTGCCGCCGGCGACACTCACATTGACATCCTGTCGACTCGCCCCCATCCCGGTGCGGACATGACGAGTACTTCGACAAACCCGCCCAACGAGAAGAATCGCCTCTTCTACTTCATCGGGGGTTTTTAATTCAGGTCCGGTCACCGTCTCAATGAGGGGCATTCCGAGTCGATCTGTTCTCCAGACGACCAGGTGCCCCTTGTCGCTCACTTCCCGACAACTATCTTCTTCCACGCTCACCTGCGTGATCGAAATTTCGCGTCCCCGGAAAGGGATTTTCCCCCCGACCCCGACAATGGCGGTTCGCTGGAACCCGGTCGGAATACTTCCATCAAGATACTGTTTCCGGGCAATATGGACCTCGTCAATAATATCGCAATCGAGCATCAAACACTGTTCGATCGCGACATCGAGGGAATTCTGATTGACCAAGAAAGGGGGCGTATCATCCATTTCATACGTACAGGTGTTGTCTTTATTTAGAAGATAGATGATGTTCTTTTTCGTCTTGAACTCCATGAGAGCTGTTCCGTCATACTCCCCCAGTTCGGAGAGCGTCGGGCGCATGTGCCTCAGAACCGTCCCATCATGGGTATTCGTATACAGGCCTGCCGGACAGTTGCAGAACAACTTCTTTTGCGTTAAAAGCTGTTGATGGACCTCAAGACCCACTTTCAGCCCAACCGCTTCGTAGTCCAGGGGTGTGTCAAACGTTCGTTTCAAGCCGATTTATCTCCCGTAATGAGGCCGGAATCATACCATTCCGCCCCCAGAAGGGGAATCCCATTCTCTTTTCTGCGCAACTCTTATAAGATCTCCGGGTTACTTATCCGGAAGGAGAAACCTCTATTCTGATCCACATGCTGGTCCTGAGCTCATTCTTGGGGAGCCCTCTGCAAGAAGATGAGACGGCGGAAGAATTGGTCCAGGTAACTTTACAGGCGGACACATCGGAAATCCATCCTGGCCAAAAGTTCCATATCGCCGTC
Organism: uncultured Planctomycetales bacterium; assembly: GCA_964424925.1. Lineage (GTDB taxonomy): Bacteria > Planctomycetota > MHYJ01 > MHYJ01 > JACPRB01 > CAYRLD01. The sequence continues at coordinate 349 of CAYRLD010000046.1, read as the reverse complement.
CAGTTTGAGATTGCCCCTCAATGGCATATTTATTGGAAAAGTGCCGGAGATTCAGGGCTGCCGATCGAAATTGAAGTAGACGCCCCCGAAGGGTTCCAGATATCGAAAACCCTCTGGCCCCGCCCAAAGTCATTCCCCTCTGGAGAGTTCGTCGACTATGGCTATGAGGAGAAAGCGACCCTCTTTGTTCCGGTAAAGGCTCCTTTGAATCTAAAAAAGGGATCGGTCACCTTCTCGGTAAACGTGGGGATCTTCGTCTGCAGCGATATCTGCCTCGATGGTCAGGTAGAAAAGAAAGTGACTCTTTCGACCCTTTCCAAAGAGCCGACAAAAATCGATCCCGTTCCCA
>CAYRLD010000045.1:0-10957 GCA_964424925.1 uncultured Planctomycetales bacterium | reverse complement strand
GAGATTAATGAAACGATCAAGGCGGATATCCGCCCCGCTATCTTCATCACCTCCAATGCAAAGCGGGAACTCTCCGACCCTTTCCTTCGGCGCTGTTACTGCCACCATATCGCCTTCCCCACCCCGGAGGAGATGCATCAGATCATTCAACTGCACTACCCCAATACGAGTGCGAAGCTACTCGAAGCGGCGGTCAATATCTTCTATAGCCTCCGGGAACAGGGGTACGAAAAGCCTCCCGCCACGAGTGAACTCCTCAACTGGATCGGAGCGCTCGAACGGCGAGGCATCACCCCCACACAGAAAGATCTGCCCCTTGTTGGGGTTCTGCTCAAGCGTGCAGGGGATATCCAATCGTTCCGTGGAGGAAAGGGAACCCCAAAGCGGTATCGATGATGAACGCGAACGTCCAAGAAAGTCAGAATGCACTCTTCGTGGACTTCGTCTATCTTCTTCGGGACTACGGAGTTCCGGCGAGCCTCAAGGATCTTCTTGAAGTCAACGACGGCCTGGAGAAAGGGCTTGTCGAAAACATGGACGACCTCTTCGTTTTCCTCAGACTCGCATTCGTCCGACGTGTCGAACATATGGATGCATTTGAGCGAGCGTTCCTTCTCTACTTTTACGGCGTAGATGTTCCTGCCGTCGCAGAAGGGGATCCCGAACTCCTCCGGACAAAGCAGTTCCAGAAATGGTTAAATCGCGCGATCGAGTCGGGAGAACTCCCGGCGATGGCTCGATATAACATGAGCCCCGAAGAACTGATGGAAAAGTTCTGGGAGCGGATTCGTGCCCAGACAAAAGAACACCATGGGGGAAGCAAATGGGTCGGCACAGCCGGAAACTCCCCCTTCGGTCACTCGGGGAATGCCGAACATGGAATCCGAATGGGAGGCCAATCGGGAAACCGCCGCGCGCTTAAGGTTCTCGGGGAAAGGCGCTATATCGATTACGCCCAGTCAAACGAACTGCGAGAAGAAAACCTCCGCCAAGCGCTCGAATCGATGAAGCATCTCAAGCAAGCGGGCCCCAAAGCGGATCTCGATCTCGATGAAACGATCCGACAAACCGCCCGAAATGGAGGGGAGATCGATCTCGTTTTCCGTCGGGACCTTCGGGACCGAATCCGGGTCATCCTGCTGATCGACAATGGTGGGTACTCAATGACCCCCTTCGTGGACCTCACCCGCCTTCTCTTTAGCAAACTTCACGGCCGATTTGACGAAATCGAAACCTACTATTTTCACAACACAATCTTCAACCGGGTCTATTCCAACGCGGAAAGAACAAGACCCTTCTTGACCGAAAAACTTTTACAGAAGAAACCGGACACCCGGGTGGTCATCGTCGGAGATGCCACGATGGGTCCGCATGAACTCCGCTCGCCATATGGATCGATCTACAGCATGGATATGGACGACCCGATCCCAAGCATCGATTGGCTGGAACGTATTTCGCAAAGATTTCCAAAGACCGTCTGGCTCAATCCAATCCCGAAGGAATATTGGGGAACCGATTACGGTTCCTGGACACTTCAACGAATCCGGGAAGTCTTCCACATGGAAGATATGACACTCGGCGGATTAAAGGGAATGGTCGAATATCTGAGTGATCTGACCGGGAAAGAATAAGGACGGCCCTAACTCACCCCACCATCTTCACCGACATTGCGGCGAGAAAACCTGCCAGGGTTGAGAGCCCAACAACCGGACCCCCGCCCCTCTCGAATGCTTCGGGCAGCATTGTTTGGGTGATCATCGTCAACATCGCTCCGCCCGCCAGACCCTCAATCGCAAAGACCGCGTACAGGTGCCACCCGACGGGATGAACCGGTAAAATAAGGGCGCCCACGAGAGCTCCGACCGCCGTTAAGATCGTCAGGGAAAACCACATCCAAAAAATCCGCGTTACTTTCATCCCTCCGTTTTTCATCGTGACCGCACTCGACATCGCTTCTGGAAAGTTGGCGAGAAAAACACCCACAATGAAAGCAAGACTGAGCGCCACCCCTTCCGCCGCCGCCGTAAGAACCAACATCCCAATAACAAAGGATTCTGGAATACCATCGAGCGCCATACCGAGCCAGATCGCCATGGCGGGGTTCCCGTGCTGTTTATGTTGAACGTTTTCGAGCGCAGGGTCAGAAGAGACCGGACCTTCCATATCGAAGTGACGAATCGCGCTCCCCTCCCACTTTCCCGCCTCCTCATCACTCACATAGCCCCGTTCATGAAGATCGCGTGTTCGTTGCTTGACCACTCGGAAAAAGGTATCTCGAAGACGCGGAGAGGCTTCTGTGGTACGACGGAAATCGTTCCGGTGCAGTCGCCATACGCGAAGGTCACTCTTCGCACAAACCGTTGCGTTGCGCTCATTGTCGGTGATGAGCGCCATTTCGCCAAAGACCCCTCCAGACCCGAGTTGTGCAATCTCATCCGAACCGCGAGAGACCTCCGCTGTTCCTCGATCGATCACATAGAGATACTCCCCCGTATCCCCTTCCGAGAAAATTGTTTGCCCTGACGAAAAAGAAACGCTCTCCATATGAGGAAGAAGGTGAATCACCTCTTCTGCGGGAAGCTTACTAAAATATTTTACACGGCTGAGACTACGAAGAAGCCGCCTCGCCTCGGACCGTCTTTCTCGGGCCACCCTTTTCCGGATCAGAGCCCCTTTCCGCAGGAACCCACCCTTACTCTCCAAAATGCGATTCAATCCATTGAAAAGGAGCCCCCCGACGACAGCGGCAAGCATCGTCGCAATCACGATGCCCGGTTTGTCGATATGACCGTGATCGCCGGAAGCCGAATGAAGGGCGTGGCCAAAGAGTTCAATCGTCAGCGCAAAGAGAAGTGCCCCTCCACCGAAGGCCATAAAAGCGGAGGTGATTTTCGTGGACGGCTTCAACCAGAGACCAAAAAGAGCCCCAATGGGTAAGGAGACCGCACTAACAGCGCCCCAGAAGCAGGCGATCCAGGCCGTTTCGGGCATTCCGTCTCCTTGATGAAATCGGGATTAATGCCCCCCGGGAGTTCCGTGAAAATCGGGCCCTCTCCGAGAGAAGACCAGCCCGTACTCACTCATCCGTTCATGTCGATAGCCAAGAAGATGAAGAATCTCTACCGGCTTAAAGCGAGCAATCTTCTGGTTCACGATAAAATGGTCGCGCCTCGTGGGATGAGGGGAGACCCCCGGCATCCAGGAAACCATCCGATCAATCCGAAGCTTTCGTAATATTCTACCCAATCGCAGCCAAGAGGCGCGCAACTCTCTCCCCGAGAAAAACCCATCCTCCCCCTGCCCTTGATAGCGAGGCATCACCATGATTCCATCCCAGGGAAAAGTAATCGGCCCACTATGATCATGTGCGACTACAGTTCCCCCCCGGACTCTTTGGAAGTTCTCATATCCGGGTTCCATCCGAAACCCGTCACCATCGTAACAGACATGACGATGACGAATCTCGACCGCACGAGGCACCGACTGAGTCGCTTTCGCAAGACGTGCTTCATGCTCTTCAAATTGGGGGACGGCATCCCTTGCAACCACCCCCGAGACGACAAGAACAAGCCAGATTGCGGCTACGTGATTTGCAATAGTATTCGGATCATCGTGCTGCCCCCCCTCTACACCGATTCCGACATGCCCACGGTCACAGAGGTACCCGAGCATCGATCCCTCTATGATTTCTTCAAGACCAAAGAGAACTGGAATCGGAAGAGAAAACGCTTTCGAACGGTTGCGAAGAACATCCGCGATAAGACTGAAGGGGGATCCATGTCCGGAAGTCGAATGCAGATCGAGAAACACGAGGGGAATTCCCGTATCCGCTTCCAACTTCTCTACAAGGTCCATAATTTCCATCTGCTCTCGATCTTCCGCTTCGAGACCAGACCGATCCTTCTTTCGAAGGTATTCGATCAATTCGGGAAACCATCGTCGATTGAGATCCCGCTCAATGTACCGCTCTTCCCGGGCCAAAGCGCCCCGGTTTCCCACGACCGCCACGATTTCCCCAAGAAGAGGAATCTTGCAGACCTCAATCTCGGCCAGAACGATCTGGATCGCTCTTACCCCAGCTGGTTCATTCCCATGGATCCCGCCAAAAAGTACCGCAATGGCATCACGAGAATTCCCCTTGCGATGATCCAGCAGATGGCCCTTCTCCAAGCCCTTCCCGGAAGAGCGTAGGATCCGCGTATCAATGGACATGATCAACTGCTCTCCAGGATCCGCTCTAACAGACTGGCCGCAATATCGTTGAGATCTCTTTCCGTAACAATCCCGACCAACTGCCCTCCATCCACAATGGGAAGACAGCTAACCTTATTCTCCTTCATGAGGCGAATAACATCGATCGTGGGTGTTTCCGGTGCAGCCGTAACCGGATCCGTTCTCATAATCTCTTGCACCGTCATCGGGCTCTCCCGATCATGGGATAGACCCCGGGCCACCACACGCAGCAATGCTCGATGCGAGACAATTCCGATCAACTCTCCCTCATTGTTCTCCACCGGCACATGTCGTACATGCTTCCAATCCATTACATTCGCAGCCAGATCGATAATATCCTCGGGTCGAACCGTGAAGATATCCTTCGACATGATCTGCCCTACAGTCCGAAACCCTTCCCTCATCCTGGATTCATCACTCTTGCCCGAAGCGAGTGGCCAAGTATGAACCGGGTGACCCGAAGTTTGCTGTTCCATAAGAGCCGCGGTTAATGCCGGAATGTGGGCATCCTGCTTCCCAATGACCGAGCGGGACATTGACCGAAGAGATTGCAATGCCCAGGTGGATCCTGTCTGACCAGACCGAACCCGTTGCGCAATAATATCGAGGTACCGTTGGGAATCGTCTTTATCGATTCCCGCAACCTTCAACCCCTCCATCGCTTTGGGAAGCAACTCGTCCAGGATTAACTTCGGAGCGGTATATGTTTTTCCATCCAGCCACGTAAACTGCGCCCCTAATCCATATCGAGCTGCAGCAAAGAAATTGAGGCGAGCATCCTCAAAACGCAATCGCCTCTCAAAATGAGGACAATCTTTGATATACGCAGACATCAAGCCGAAAAAGAAGGCCGCATTCGCCATTTGATCCACAACGGTAGGCCCAGCGGGAAGAGCACGATTCTCAATTCGCAGATGAGGAACCCCCTCTTCTGAAACCCCGTAGCAGAGACGATTCCACCGATAGACCGTTCCGTTATGAAGACGCAGAGCCGAAAGTTGAGGAACCCCCCCTTTACGCACGATAGAGACAGGATCCTTCTCCCAATCGGCGGCAATCACCACGCGAAAACGGGCAATCTCTTCTCGAAAGATTTCCATAACCGATTCTCGTACCCACGCATCCCCGAACTGAACCCGGGGTTGCTGCTCACGCTGCAAATGAACATCACTGCGCGTATCGAGAGACCCTTCGAAAAGGGCGATTCGAGTCTCCTGCCAGAGACGCTTTCCGAGAAGAAGAGGAGAATTGACCGCCGCCGCCAAGACAGGGCCTGTAATCGCTTGAGCAATATTATATCGCCGTAAGGCATCTTTCGGATCGATCTGAAAATGGATCTGGAAACTTGTATTGCACGCTTCGAACATGACGTTGTCGTGCGACATGTTTAATTCTTCCAATCCTTTGATCCGGATCTGAAAGTCGCCCCCCCGAAGTTGCGTCAAGGCTCGGTTTAGTTCATGGTACCGAGGAGAAGGACTCATACTCTCAATCCCGAGATCTCCCTTCCGAAGCGTCGGAAGAATCCCGCAAAGAAGAACTTCCGCATTATGCTTTGCCGCCCCTTGACGAGCTACAGCAAGCATGTCATTTAGATCCTTCTCCATCCGACCGAGGCAGTCCCCTCCAAAGGAGACAGGGTGAAGGTTCGCTTCCAAATTGAATTGGGCTAATTCACTCGCAAGTCGATCGTGCTTCAAATCATCCAAGATCTGTGGCGCGACAAGGGCCGGACGCATTCGGTCATGAATCAGAAACATTTCTTGTTCCGCACCGATGCGAGAAACCCCTGATTCGATCAAATCTCCTTCAAGGAGTAATTCGAGCGCATGCACGTCTTCAAGAAGAGCTTTGGTGAAAGCCTGAAGAGCGCGCTGATCCCGAACATTAGAAACGTCCTGCTGTCCCATGTAATATTCATATCACGAAACGGAGAAATTGGAACCTTCTAAATAATATAGAAACGGGAAAGATCTTATTCAAAGACCATGGTTTTGTTCCCGTAGACGATCACCTTTCGTTGCAAATGGAACCAAATCGCGCGCGAAAGAACACTTTTCTCCAATCCTTTCCCTTTCCGGATGAACTCCTCAACAGAATCCCTATGAGAGACCCGGATCACATCCTGTTCAACAATGGGCCCTCCATCCAATTCCGCCGTCACATAATGGGCGGTCGCGCCAATATTTTTTACTCCACGTGAATAGGCACGATGGTACGGTCGGGGACCGGTAAAAGAAGGAAGAAACGAGTGGTGGATATTAATAAGCCGGTTGGGAAAGCGGTCCACAAATTCCGGAGTCAGGATCTGCATATAGCGAGCCAGCGCGACCAGTTCAATCCCCTCCTTCTCGAGGAGTTCTGCGACCTTTGATTCCTGTTCTTTGCGGGTCTCCTTGGTAACCGGTAGGTGGTAGTAATCGATCCCATGTTTCTTTACCACCGATTCTAAGTGGGCGTGATTACTGATCACGAGAGGAATCTCTACCGCCCAATCCCCCGCTTCATGATGAGCGAGGATTTCGTAGAGACAATGAGCCGCACGAGAAACAAGAACCGCCATGCGTGTCCGCTTGTCTGAAAAGTGGAGTTCCCATGTCATCCGAAACCGTTGCGCAAGAACATCAAACCGTTCCCAAATTTGATCCCGCGGAATGGTAAATCGGGCGAGGTCCCACTCAATCCGGGCGAAGAAAACATTTTCTTCCATATCAACGTGTTGATCGAGATCGAGGATATTGCCGTCATGCTCACTCAAAAATTGAGTAATTGCGGCAACGAGTCCGGGACGATCTGGACAAGAAATCAAAAGAATAGCCGACGTCTTTCGAGCCAAAGAGAACCTCCTCTACCGCTTCGGTACTCTTATTCTAAACGGAATGAAACCAAATGGGGTTTTTTCCTTCCGTTCCCCTTCAAAATTCGATTCTTTCCTTTCCCGGCAGAACCGCGCGCCCTATTCTGATAGGGTGAATTATCTGGCCCACCTACACCTTTCCGGAAACGATCCGGACCTTATTGTTGGGAACTTTATCGGGGATGGAGTTCGTGGAGACCGTTTTCTCGACTATCCAGACGCCATTCAGAGGGGAATTTTTCTCCATCGAAAAATTGATCACTACACCGATACCCACCCTGTCGTCCTCCAATCTAAAATACGACTTCGCCCTCTTTTCCATAAATATGCCCCGGTCGTCGCAGATGTTTTCTACGACCATTTTCTCGCGAAGAACTGGAAACGGTATCACGACGAAGAGCTGCGAACGTTTGTAGATCGAATATATGGACTGCTCGAAAATAACCGGGCCCAATTTCCGGAACGTTCCTCCCGATTCCTTCACTATGCAAGAGAGCAGGATCTCTTTTATAGATACAAAACAGTAGAAGGAATCGATCTCGCTTTTCGGGGACTGGCGCACAGAACCCGTTTCCAGAGTGGGATGGAGAAAGCCGCGGAAGAACTTCAACGGAACGAAGCAAACTATGAGTCGGAATTTACCGAGTTCTTTCCGGACCTAATGGAGAATGTTCGAACGGTAGTGTAAGATCTCCCCACAACCAAATACTTTCAGGAAAGAAACATGAACTTTGACGACTATCAAGAAGAGTCAGGCAAAACGGCAATCTATCCCGATCGGGGAAAGAATTTCGTCTACCCCACACTGGGGCTTGCTGGAGAAACGGGAGAGGTCTCAGAAAAGATAAAGAAGGTTATTCGGGATAAAGGGGGCATCATCGACGAAGCAACCCGGGAAGCCGTACAGAAAGAACTGGGGGATGTCTTGTGGTACGTCGCGCAACTCTGCACCGAACTCGATCTCTCTATGAATACGGTTGCTCAAAAAAATATCGAGAAACTTCTCTCTCGTCAGAAACGGGGAAAACTATCCGGAGACGGAGACACTCGCTAGAGCCCTTTCCCTCTCGATTTCATGAAAATGTGCATCAACGTTCTTGCAACCTACTTGCTTCCAACAATTTACAATTCCGTGACAAGCGGATTTTTCTATATATAATCCTCGGATGCAAATCGGGCAGGTGATAACCCCGGCTGCGCTCGTCGACCGGAAACGGATCGAACGAAACACCCAGGAAATGTCTGAAAAAATGGCACGACTTGGGGTATCTCTTCGCCCACACGTAAAAACACATAAGTGTAAAGAAGCGGCGCTTCTCCAAGTACGTGGACATGACGGAGGGATCACCGTCTCCACTTTGGCAGAAGCGAAAGGCTTTGCCCAAGAAGGGTTTCGAAACATCACCTACGCGTACCCTCTTCCCATCTCCCGACTCACCGAAATCGAAGAACTCCAGAAACAAGTGGATCGGTTGAATCTTGTTCTCGACCAAGAACCCTCCCTGGAAGTTTTGGAAAAGAGGGGTGGTTCATTCCGTGTTTATCTGAAAGTCGATTGCGGAGATCACCGTTGTGGCGTTGACCCCCAAAAGAAAGAATCGATCGCTCTCGCAAAGCGAATAGCACGATCTCCCGTGATTGATTTCCAAGGGATTTTGACACACGGAGGGCACTCCTACCTTTGTAAAAATGAAGCCGAGATCCGCAAAGCCGCCGCCGAAGAGCGTGATATTGCCGTTCAATTTGCCTCCCAATTGAGAGAAGAAGGGATTCCCGTTCCCGAGGTGAGCATCGGCTCAACCCCGACAATGAGACACGTTGATCATTTAGAGGGAGTCACCGAAGTACGCCCTGGGAATTATGTCTTCTTTGATGCTTTCCAAGAGGCCCTTGGAAGTTGCTCTTTAGAAGAGATCTCTTTCTCGGTTCTGACCCGCATTGTAGGAACCTATCCCGAACAAAATAAGATGATCGTTGATGCCGGAGCCTTAGCGCTCTCAAAAGATGCCGGCCCCACACACATCGACCCCCAATGTGGATATGGAATCGTCTGTACCCTCGAGGGAAAGCCCCTCCCTGAATTAAAAATACGTACTCTTTCTCAAGAACATGGCCAGATCTTCGGAACCGAACCGATTGACTGGAAGCAATTTCCCGTAGGAGAAGCCCTTCGTATTATCCCGAACCACTCCTGCCTCACATCAGCCCTTCACCACCTCTACCATCTTTTTGATGGCGAAGAAATTACGGAAGCCTGGAGACCTATTCGAGGCTGGTAATCTCTGGAATTTTGGGGAAACCATCTTCTGGGCGGGAAAATCGACGTCTATATTCGATATTTTTCCAGAATATGGCTTAAAAAAACCCCATAAGAAGAGTGAGATCGATAGAAATGGCTCGAAATAAGGAATTTTTCCAACTTTTCGAACATTTTATCTAATGAAAAAGTGCGGATTTGGCTTAAAGATATCCGCTCAATTACGTACAGGAATGTGATGAGATTGGAATTGGATATGAATATGAACAAAAACAAAAAACATGGAACAACCTCGCTTCTGCTCGTTTTTCTCGCTTCCGCGAGTATTCTCGCCTCCTTGGGAGTGGTCGGGGTTAATCCTCCTGAAAAAGAAGGGGAAAAAGAGCCTGCTCGGGCCATCCTCCAAGAGGTTCCTCAGGAAAAGGTTCTTACGGCCCTCCCCCTCCTAGAAAAAATAACCTTGCCGGGAGATATCGCCTGGGAGGTGGAAGTTCTGGGGATCGATGTCGTCGATGGAAAAGAGGTAGAAATCCTCGAGTTTTATCCTGAGGACCTCACTCTCTGGAGAAGTTTCCGGGGAGGAAAGGCGTACCGTTCAATAGAAGATGGCCAGATTATTGCGCTCCAAGACAGGGTAACCCTCTCTGGAAATATTCTGGAACGGTTTGTGATGAGAACCGATGAGACAGAAGAAACCTTCCGGGGACTTCCTCTGAAAAACCTCGAAACGAAGATGTAAGAACTACTTCCGAGAGAGAGCCCTTTTCTTAGCTTCCCGTTCGCGCCGACGTAGGACTTTCTTCCACGATTTCAGATTGATGATATAGCCACGGCACGATTTCGATCCACACCGGCAGATGTGGTCTTTGTAATCGTCATCATCAAACTGGTAGTCGTAGGAAAGTTCTTGCCCTTTTTTCACCGGACGAGTGGTCACGATCATCATGGAATTGCCATCGAGTTCGGATTCTGCATTCGGCTCACAACTATGATTGATCCATTGAGAGCCGTTTCCGCCAATGGAACCATCAATATCAACCCGCTTGTTCAATTCGAACAAGTAGACCGACTTCCCTAGGTCGGAACGACGCTCGGCCTCCCGCTTCCCGACCTTCTCTCCAACATATTCGATGAGCGTAGTTCCCTTCTTGAGATCCTGTCGCGCGAAAACACCGGTCCCATGAATCTTTGAAGAACGAGCGATCAATTTATCGTTCAAGAAAACTTCCCCCTCCGCTTTGAGGGCTTTCTCAAGACGTTTCTGCTCTTTAATCAGAGCGGCTGTTCTTTTGCTTCTCGGTTTCTTCGCCATGAATCTCTTTCTCAAAAATATATGATAAAGAATATCCGAAAATTGTACTTCTCTCGGTATTGATGGCCACAAATTTCCACAGATGTCCTATAATATTTTCTCCTGATCATACCGAGATAAAACAAAGACAATTGAGGACCCTACCGATGACACAAACATCATTCTTACTTCGATTGGGAATCCTTCTCCTCCCGCTTTTCTCCGCCTGTCAGAGTGTTCCAGTCTATTTGACGTGGGAAAAGGACCCCGATTGGACGGGACATACGGACAGAATCAGTGAGGTCCTTCTCCATCCGGA
>CAYRLD010000044.1:0-10993 GCA_964424925.1 uncultured Planctomycetales bacterium | reverse complement strand
GACGACCCCTCGCCTGGACCCACCGGGGAAGAGTTTGTCCCAACAAAAGTCCAGATCAAACCCGCCATAATCAGGGAAATAACCGCAACGATCTCCCATCGCTTTTTCTTCACTTTTCGTACCCAGGGTTGAATCGATCCCGGTCTCTTGGCAACCACCGGATTTTCCTGAAGATAATTTTCCAGGTCTTGGGCGAAATCGGACGCAGAAACATATCGGCTCGACTTCTCTTTCGACATCGCCTTCAAGAGAATCGATTCTAATTGTGGGGCAATGTTGGGGTTCAATTCTGTTGCCGGCGTTGGGTCTTCCTCTGCAATCTTTTCCAACACCGTCGTCATATCTTCCCCTTCAAAGGGGGCATGGCCTGTAAGAAGGGCATACAAAGTGGCACCAAGAGAGTAGACATCACTTCGTGCGTCAATCTCTCCATGAAGCCCCTCGGCCTGCTCCGGAGACATAAAAACAGGAGTTCCAAGAAGAGACCCAGTTAAAGAGAGAGAGGACTCTGTTTGAAGAACCTTGGCCAGTCCAAAATCGGTAACATACGGCTCCCCTCCCTTCCCCATCAAAATATTGTCGGGCTTAATATCTCGATGAACGATCGACTGAACATGAGCAAAGTGAACGGCACGACAGACCTTTACATAGACCTCAAGAAAGGCCCGACCTTCCAGATTGGCATCTCCAATCGAAGGGCCATCAATGTAATCCATGACGAGAAAATGGCGCCCCCCATCCTCATTAACTTCATGAATAGAGGCAATGTTGGGATGGCGCAAACGAGCCGAGAGTTGGGCTTCTCGTTCAAACCGCCGAATACTCTGCTCATTCGTGATACTAAGAAATTTGATGGCGACCCATCGAACAAGGCGTGTGTCCCAGGAACGCCATACAGACCCCATCCCCCCTTTTCCAATCTCCTCTACCAGAATGTACTGCTTAATACACCTACTGGGATCTTCGGAAAGAGGGAAAACTTCCCGGGGAATAGGGAGACTGCTCGCACTTCTCTCTTGAAAAGTTTCGGGAACTTTTCGTTCATGCTTCACCGTCTCATCATCCGGGGAAGGGGGTTTTTGCCCAGAGTCTTTCTGATCTTCCATCAACATGCACCTACAGAGAAATCCCTATTATTGTAACGCAAGGGGGAAACTTCTCAAGAACCCATCCCCATTCACGGAAGGAGTTGAATCGAAATCGATTCTGGATCGGAAAGAGATCCAGAGCAAAAGTAGGTCTTTCCGCTCTGAAAAGATCCCTCCCTAACAAAAACTTCCCGCTCCCCTAAATTAGGGTGGAGAAAAACAAATCGATACTCACCAATATCGAGATTCTTGATTTCCAAGGGTGTATATAGGCTCCCCCCAGGGATCGATACATCCTCTTGAACAACTCTACCGGCCCTGACTACCCAGTTCCCATTTGCCTGTACAGAAACCAGCTGAGCAAAGGGCCAGATCAGAAAGCGCAATGAAATGGTTCCTTGGAATTGGGCAACCGTTCCAAACTGCTCTTTTGCAGAAAGAAAGTTTTCCCGTGCGGGATCAAAAGAGGATCCCAAACCACGCAGAACAGAAAGAAGAAAGTGGCACCAGTCCTCAATCCTCTTCGCCTCGCCTCTCCGAGCGAGCCACTCCTCCTTCGGCCAGACACTTCCGGGAAGAGCCTGCCCCTCCTTAATAAACCAAGCCTCCACGGCGGAAAGCTGAGACTCGGGAGCATTCGAAAGAACAGAGCGCATTTCTTTAAGAAGCTCAGGAGAAGATTTTTCAAACTCAGAGAAGGAGGTCTTTTGACAAATGTCAGCAAAGTTCATTTGCCAATTCTCTTTCCCGGTTTTCTCTAGAGAGCCCCCATTCGTGGACGGAGACGAGACATTCCTCGGAAAGAATTTCCAGCCAAAGCCGCCTAGGATCGAGAAAAGAAGAGCCGTCGCCGCAATCATAGGCCAAGGGTTCTGAAAAACCCATCTCCGGGTCCGGTCAATAATGCCTCGAATGGGAGCTTCGATAGGCTCGCCGACAAGATACCGTTGCAGATCTTTCGCCATCGCCTCGGCCGATGAATATCGATGAGACCTTTCCTTCTCCAGAGCCTTCATAATAATCGCTTCTAATTCGAAAGGAACTTTCCGATTGATCTTCCGAGGAAGAACCGCTTCGCGAGATCCAACTCTGTGCAGAATCACCGCCGCATTTTCCCCCTCGAAAGGAGGTTTTCCAGTCACTAAGGAGTACAGAGTGGCTCCGAGAGAATAGACATCACTCAATTGATCGACTTCTTCGGTTCTCCCCCGAGCCTGTTCCGGGGACATAAAGGAAGGAGTTCCTTGCACACCTTGATTTGGCAAGGGATCCACTCCCTCAAGAAGAACTCGGGCAAGACCAAAATCGGTAATGGCAGGTTCCCCGTTACTCTCATAAAGAATGTTCGCTGGCTTCAGATCTCGATGAATAATAGAGCGGCTATGAGCAAACTCAATTGCATAACATACTTTTACAAATACCTCCGCAATCAAGCGTAATTCGAGATCAACCATATTCATCGGAAACCCGTCGATAAAGTCCATCACCAAAAACGGTTTTCCGTTCGACTCCCCTACTTCATGAACGCCCGCAATATTCGGATGGCGTAGCTGCGCCGCAAGTTGCGCCTCACATTCAAAACGGCGTAAGGTTTCGGACGTAGGAGAGGTGAGAAATTTGATAGCGACAAACCGCCGAAGGGTCTTCTGCCAGGCACGGTAGACAACACCGGACCCGCCCTCCCCAAGAACAGTGACCAAAACAAAATCGCCCAAATCGTTACGGGAGTCTTTTAAAGCATCACGAACATCCGGAGGGAAGTTGGAAAGTTCCTCTACCGGTTTTGGGCGCATGCGACTAAGAAATCGCTGCTCATCCACCATCTCCACTGCACAATTGGGACAGAGACGATCGGGAAGAAGATCCGCAAGAAAACGGCATCCTTTTTCAAGACAGATGAGATGTACGGAGTCCACCATGTATTGAGAATTCTATCATCAATCACGACCGGGTCGGAAGCAGATCGATGAAATCTCTAGAAAGAGATCATCAGACTGGTTGGGCATCTCCGTCATCGACCTCTTCATATCCATACGGTTTCATGTAGTCGAGAATTTCCCGGACAATTTCATCAACAGACTTCCCATCCGTTTTCACCGTAAGATCAGAAGCACTTCGATAATACGGTTTCCGAAATTCAACCTGCTCGCGGATTTCTAGGAAGGGGTCCTGATCGGTCAACGGAGGGCGCCGCATTTCGGTCTTGGGATCATTCCGAAGGCGATCCCAAGCACTCTCCGGCTCGACATCCAAAAAGACAACGACTCCATTTCGTTTCAGATTAGTGATATTCTTATAGCGAAGAACGGCTCCTCCCCCTGTGGCGATAATCCGATCATCCCCTTTGGAAAGGTCGGCAATCGCATCACTCTCGAGCGTTCGAAAGTGCGTTTCTCCCGCAATATCAAAAATTTCTCGAATCGCCAGATGAGTACGGTTCTCAATATAGTCATCACAGTCGATAAACTCTTTCCGGGTTCGTTTTGCGATGTACGTCCCTACACTCGATTTTCCGGCACACCGAAACCCGATCAAGATCAGATTCATTCCGCGCCCCCCGCCCTGAAAAGATCCTGCATCTCCTTCGCACGGGCCCCTGATACGGACCCCTTCTCAAGGGCCACTTCAACCGTCTTTCGCGCAAGTTCGCTATAGCCAACAGTGAGTTCCGGCATACGACTCTGAATCTCCTCCCAATGTTTTTGGAGCGTTCCCACGTCCCCCCGCTCCACCGGACCCGAAAGAGCCTCGGGAATACCGATCCGTTCGATATTCCGCAATGTCCCCTGAGCAAGAGACAGGGCAGGACCGAGCGACTCCGCTTTGGGAATCCCCGCCTTCTCGAGAAGCTTTCTCGAAGCATCCAGTAGCGTCACAAGATAGTTCGAAGCGAAAACCGCACCTGCATGATACAAAATTTTTCCGGTAGAATCTAAGCGGAGAGGAATCCCACCTATACTTTCTACCAACCCTTTCAACTCTTCCGACGGGTCTCCCTCCACCGCACAATACGTCCCCCCGAAGGAATCAACCGCCGCTTCCGGATCGGCAAAGCTTCTCAAGGGATGAAGAGCCCCAACGCGAGCCCCGGCCCGCTTTGCCGACTCCAAGACATCTACCGACAAAGCACCACAAAGGTGAATAACAATGGAACCAGAAATTCCTTCTAATTGGGAAGAAACCGCCTCGATCTGATCATCCGGTACCGCAAGGAGAATCAGGTCCGCTTTCTCGGGTGAAAGAGTGGGGGTCCCCGCACCGATAAAGGCAACCGCCTCTTTGGCATGGGGGAGAGAACGGCAGACTACAGAACGAAGTTCAAAACCAGCCCGGGAAAGAAGTTTTCCAAACGCTCGCCCCGTCTGACCGCCCCCAATAATCGAAACTGTTTTCATGCGCCGCAATCTTACCAAAAAAAAAGGACCCCCGTAATCGGCGTAAGGATGGATCTTCGAACCCGCATTCACAACGGGAGGCGCCCCCTTCTCCGGATTCAGTCGTCCCCGTCTACCCGGCAAATGCACGTGGCAGACAAGGCATGCCGTTTCACGGCGAAAGTCCAAGCACCTTTTCAGCGTTCGTTAGGTTTCGATCGTATCCTACTCGCACGAAGCAGAGGTCCTTTTGATGGCAAACATCACCACCAAGAAAAATTATACCCCCTCTACCCCTGGAATCAACATTTTGATACGAGGATCTTCCCCCCAAAGCGACCTTTTCAAAGAAAACTATTTCCTATTTTTTGTTGACCGGATGCAGGGAATTCCTAGTATGGTCCGTCTAGGTTAACGGTAGAACCGGAGGCTTTTTATGGCAAAAAAACTGACTCACCTTTTCCTCATCGCCGTCATTGCGGTTGCGTTCACTGGATGCGCCCGGGGAGGGGATGGTCTGTTTTACCGTGCGTGGAAACATGTCGAGTGGCACTTCCTCGGGGCCTATAAGGACCTGACCGAACTGCACAGGGAAATTGATCGATACATCTTTGATCTCGACGAAAGGGATCCGGACCGCTACTAGGCTCCAGGATCCATTTCCAAACCACCAGAGCTCATTCTGCACCTACAGGCGGATCCTCTTTCAATTGTTTCAGAATCGGCTCTAGTTCACCCACTACCCACTCCATTTCTTCCTCTCGGAGCGAATATCCGAAGGAAATTTTCTTCTGTTGAAAGCAAAAATGAATTCCATGTCTCGGATTTCTTCCAAAGGAAGACACATGGGGAAGATCGAATTCAACCGGAACAGCCCGGCCCCAGAGAGTACGAACAAACTTCAACCGACGGGGGGAAAGGAATAAAGTTTCCCCTCCAAAAGAAATCCCCAGAAGACGTCGGAGAAGCCAGACCCCCGCAACCCCTCCGAGAGTCCAACTGACAATCCAACCCAGGACCAAAACTTCCTTCACTTTTTCATCATCAGAAGAGAACCAGGTTCGAAGAGCAAACACCTCCCCTACAGCCCACCCAGCAAGCCAACAAAGGCAAAAGAATGCTCCGAAAAGGAATCCAGGAGTAGGGCGACCGGGAAAACTAGCACGCCAGAAACCGGGCTTGATCTCTTCTACGACAATACGCGTTGGGAAGGAGGGGCTCATATGGAAGGCATTGTAAGGGAGGGACTATTCTGCCGCCATATTCTTCAATGCGTTGGATGCATACGTACGAACATTTTCTGAGGGGTCATTCAGGGATACATCTGTGAGAACTTGGACGGCCGAGACATTTTGACTCGAACAACCGGCAAAATATTCGATCGCTTCGAGCCGAACCCCTTCGTTCGGATCCTTCGCACAGATCTTTTTCAAAAGAGTCGACGTATTTGGCCCATCCCGCTCGACAAGAATGCTTACGGCAGAAAGGCGCACCGACACAGAAGAATCTGCCGCTAATTTTACGAGAAGAGGTTCCACCTGCGGAGCTTCCAATTTCCGTACCGCGATCGCAACCGCCGCACGAACCTCTTCGCTCGAAGAACCGGCCAACCCCAAGATCGCCGGGAGACTCTCGATCGAGCCCGCATTTCCGAGGGCATTAAGTACTTGGACATCCCGCTCCACCGGCCCCCCCAAGAGAGGAATCAGTTCCTGAGCAAGACCCTCCTTCTGATCCAGATTGTCTGGAATCCCTGCGGAAAGCCCAAGAGAGCGGATCGCCATGATCGCAGAAAAGGCATCGTCTTCCCTTGAGGCCAAACTCGACAGGAGAGCAACCACTTCTTCCCCAGGACGAGGAACCAAACCCAGAGAGCGGATGAGGATCAAGCGTCGGCCTGTATCCACTTCGTCATTCTCCATGAGAGAGAGAATTTCTTTCCAACCGGAGGTGGTAGATCCCAAAGCATCCGCTAACGTTTGAAGGACTTCCTGTGGAAGATCCCCATTCGCCAATAATTCCATAATTTTCTTGCGAGCTTCCTCAGAGGTTTCCATCAACTCCCGAAGAGCCATATACACCTGGGGAGCTTCCTTGTACCACTCCCCAGAGGCAACCGCATTCACAAGCCCATCCACGAGACCGTCCAGGTCTTTGATATCGACGGTAGACAAATTCTCCATCGTTGTTTCCGGAGAAAAGTCGACGAAAGAATCTTCGGGAAGCCCCCCTTCTACCAAATCACTTGCTCGAGCAAGAACACCCGGGGAATTTCGCTCCATCTTCACAAGAACGGCAAAGACTTCCATCTTGGAGGTAACCTCAAGGGACATCCGATCGTTCTTCCCCTCCATCTCCACATACTCTTTCCCGACAATCTTGGTAAGCTGCATCGCCGTATCGAGATGAATCTGCGTCTCCCCTCCCGTCTGCACATCAAGAGGACTCTCATCCGTTTCAAGAGAGTTGGGAATCCCAGAGAAGTAGAGATCTTCATACACCTTCCGACGGAGAAGAACCAAAGATTGCTCTGAACGATCTTCTACTTCGTAAGAAGCGAGGAATCGGCCTGTCGTATCATCCCCGCGCACATCCCACGCCTCTTCCTCTTGTGCACCAAGAACAACTTCGAAGGGAGAGAGAAGGCCTCGCAAGAGAGTGCGTGCTTCTTTATCGACCCCCTTTTCAAAATGGATCGAAAGAATTTTTCCGGAAAGATCCCGTCGAATATAAAATTCTCTCTCTAGTTGGCCTTGGAGAGAACGAAAATCACCCAACCCCCCTACCATTCCATTGTTGGCCACCAGAGTCACAGGCTGAAATTGGTACCCTTGAAGAACGGATTCAGAGATCTGATAAGTACGAACGGTCATTTCACCCGTTGTACGGAGAGTCATGTCGGTCTTCCCTTGATGAACCTCTACTTCGACAGAGGTAAGGGATTGGTATCGATACCGACGAAGATCACCGGCAGAAAGAAAGGTCGTCCCAACCGGTTCGGGAAGATTCTCTGTTTCCGAAAGAATCGTTTCCGAAACGGGAGTCGGAACCTTTTTCGGTGCCGCATTCGGTTTGTCTTCCAGATTCTCGGAGGGACGAAAAAAGAGGGCGAGCAATCCGCCCAGAAGTGCCACGCCGAGAACGATCAAGGTGACTCTTTTCATCGCGCGCATTCTCCCGGGAGTTCTATAAAGACAAACAGGCGGGGATGATCCACATGGATCATCCCCGACCTGATGAATTATCTCTGATTAGAACTCGAGGTCCAGAAGAACCTTGTCATACCAGTCGTACGAAGGTGACTTCCAAACGGGATAGGTCTTTTTGGCGAAGGCGACCTTTGCGACGATGGAAACCTTACCGGAACTGCTGACGTTGAATCCGGACTGAATCGCATGCTCACTCTCCTGGAAATTAAAGACCGTATCGAGGTAGAGTTTCGCTTCGATCAGGTCCATCGATCCCTGGATTCCGATGTAACCGAAAGTGAATCCGACCGCAGCGGTGAGCTTGACGCCAATTCCGGCCCAAGCGTCCCCGTGGAACTCAAGAGGAGTTCCGAGGAGAGTACTTCCCTTTACACCGAAACTAGCCGCAGAGTCAGCCTTCACGATGATCGGAACAGGACCGGCCCAAAGCTGGCCTGTAATGTTCAACAGGTTGAAGGTCTGGCTATACTTACCGCTAAGCTTGATCCCATTGGTCAGAAGTTCAATGTCGAAGCTGGTCTTCGGTTTTCCCTGTTTGACCTGGGAAACTTTCGTTTCATGTCCAGCAACGTTTTCATACTTCTTTCCGAAGAGGGTCAGGTCGTACCGGTTACGATGTTCGGCCGCCCACTGATCATCTTCCTTACTGCCCCAACTGCGGGCAAAGGACTGGAAAAGAGCTTTCCAATTCTTTTCGCCCACCTGGCCCTGGTACTCCTTGAGCTCTTTCCAACTCACTTTCATGAGCGATTCACTCTTCTTGGAGGAACTGCTGGAAGAACTGCTATCGCTGTCTCCCACCGGCTTGTCGCTTCCCGTATCTTCCGAAGGGGTGCCACCTAGATTCGGTAGATTTTCCGCGCTCAATTCCGAAGGAGCCGGGGTAGCGTTCGTCGGATCCCAATCATCGCTCTGTGCGAAGGCGGGAGAGACGGTGATAAGACACAAGGCCGTTACTGTTAGTAGGCCTACCAAAGGTGATTTCTTCATGGAAGAACTCCCCATCCAAATTTGCTCGCCCAACATCCACGTGCCGGGTGAATATCCAATCCAATCCAAACCTGAATCAAAGAGGGGTGTTCCCACAACCCAGGGTCTTCGATCCAACTGACCTCGGTAATGCAAAACCGGTGCCACTCAGGATTTTAAATGGAAATTTCTCTAGAACACGTATTTAGATACATTTAAATGGGTTTATACCGGAAAGATCGTTTCCCTTTCTTCCTTGCATGAGAGAGAAGAAACTGTCGAATATTCTAGACAGTCTACTTTGAAAGGGGATCTCTGTAGAAGATCCCAAAATCACTTTTGAATGCGAATCCGCCTTGCCAGAACAGCTACATGCACCTCACGGGCGCGCGCCTGATAAAGAGCGCGAGCACAAGCTTGGGCGGTAGCCCCAGTAGTCAGCACATCATCTACAAGGAGAATCGATCGATCCTCCACCCCACGACCAGCTCGAAAAGCTCCTTTCAGATTCTCCCGCCGGGCGTCCCCTCGAAGATCGGTTTGCGGAACCGTACGCCTCGTTTTTCGGAGAGAGCTCTTCACCGGTTTCTGTAAAGCGCGCCCAAGCGAGTCGGCAAGCACTTCCGTGATACGGGGATATCGCAGAAGGAATGCCCGAAAGGGCGAAGCGGGAACAAAAGTCACCAGATCCACCCGGACCCTCGCCGACCTTACCCGATCCGCGAGCCTCTCAGAAAGAGGCCTAATCAGAAGAGGCTCACCCCGAAGCTTCACCGAAAGAACCATTCGCCGAAGAAGTCCGGAGTACGCACCAAGAGCCACCGCCGAACGAAGCCCCATCCCCTTCCCAGAACAAGCGGGACAGACGCCCTCATGAGGACCCGCACCACACAAAAAACACCCTGCCCCTACATACCAACCAACCCTCCGATTACATTCATCACAGATACCCTCCTCGGTCGATTGACCACACAAGCCACAAATGGCGGGATAAATCAGATTCAAAAAGCTTTTGCAAATCCTCATACCAATATTTACCTCCCTGAATCGATCGGGTATCTTTGTGCCCCATGGGAGACCTTTCAATACCGCGGATCATCATGTGGCTTGTTGCGCTTGGATTCTCCGTCATGTTCCATGAAATCATGCACGGATGGGTTGCCCTAAAACTGGGAGACCCTACCGCAAAGAACGACGGCCGTCTCACGTTCAATCCAAAAAGTCATATCGACCCATGGATGACTATTTTTCTTCCTCTCATCCTCCTTGTCTCTTCCGGAGGGTCGTTCATGTTTGGAGGAGCAAGGCCCGTACAGATCAACCCAATGAACTTCAAAAACCCGGGATTGGGAATGGCTCTGAGCGCCGCCGCCGGTCCGATCTCGAACTTTTTCCTCGCAACACTTTCCTTCGGCATCCTCGCAGGAGCCTATTTTTCCGCTCCACAATTTCTGTACGATCCGATTTCAAGAACCCTTACTTTCAACGGCCTTTTCTTGGGAATCATGATCTTTCTCAACATTCTATTGGGGGCGTTTAATCTCATCCCAATCCCGCCCCTGGACGGGTCACGAATTCTCCGCTATGTACTTCCGTTCGAAGGAAAGAAGACCCTTGATCGTATGGAACCGTACGGATTGATGATCCTCCTCCCTTTCATTTTCCTTGGATTCCATCGATTTTTCCTCGAACCGTTTTACTGGATTCTCCAGGAAGCGTTCTTGAGCACCTTTGATCCCCAGTTCTATATCATTTTCTTCAAAGGACTATCAGGCTGACCCTATGGCAAAGAAACGAATCCTATCCGGAATGCGCCCAACAGCACCTCTGCACCTTGGAAACTACCTCGGCGCTCTGCAGAACTGGGTCGCCCTTCAAGACGAATACGACTGCTTCTTCATGTCGGCCGACTGGCATGCCCTGACGAGCGAATACCGAAGTTCGGGCAACATCCAGCGATTCGCTCGCGAAAACATCGCCGAGTTCATCGCGGCGGGAGTCGACCCAGAAAAGTCGACCGTCTTCATCCAGTCGGACGTACCCGAACATACGGAACTTCACATGATCCTCTCCTGCCTCACCCCACTCGGTTGGCTAGAACGGGTCCCCACATACAAAGCGCAGGTGAAGGAACTCGAATCTAAAGGCGTCGACAACTACGCCTTCCTCGGATACCCGGTCCTCCAAGCAGCCGACATATTCCTATATAAAGGAGAAGCGGTCCCGGTCGGAGAAGATCAGTTACCCCACCTCGAACTGACGCGGGAAATCGCTCGCCGATTCAACTCCATCTTCGGAAAACAGGTCTTCCCGGAACCAAAAGCAAAGCTGACCGAAATTCGACTTCTTCTCG
>CAYRLD010000043.1:0-11087 GCA_964424925.1 uncultured Planctomycetales bacterium | reverse complement strand
ATTCGGGACACGAGTACCGGACCTGTGGAATCAACCATGCCCTCTGATTGGAATCCTATCCCTGTTAAAAATGATCCCAACGGAGAGACTTTTCGTCTGTGGATGTGATATGCCTCTTATTAGTCGCCCTCTGGTCGATTATCTCCATACATTCGAAGGGGACTTCATTCTCCCGGTATCTTCAGATGGAGAGCAACCTCTGCACGCGATCTATTCTAAAAATGCCATCCCCGCGATTGAACAAGCTTTGCAATCGGGATCCCGTTCGGCAACCGCCTTTGCTCATCAGGTGAATACCGTTCGTGTCCCGATAAAGGAAACGGAATGGAAGAATCCCTTCCTAAACATAAATTGTATCGAAGATTTCCCCTCATAAGAGACTATTTGTTGCCCGCACTTAGGCACGCGTGATAGACTCCGCCCGGATTTGTGGCGGGAGATTAAGCAGGTGCAACAAGAAACTCCATCTCTCCAGGAAATTTACGACCCAATTCAAGTCGACCTGGACCGAGTCAAGGAGAAGATCGACCGAGAGCTAACGCATAACGATGCGTACGTTCACGGATTGTTAGAACATGCGCGGAAATTTCGAGGAAAGATGCTGCGCCCAGCACTTCTCTTGTCTTCCGCATCGATCTGCGGAACCCAACCAGAAGAAATTCATGTGCACCTATCCGCCGTCATCGAAATTCTGCACCATGCAACGTTGATTCATGACGACGTACTCGATGAAGCCGATATGCGCCGAAGAGTTTCCACGCTCAATCATACATGGGGGAATGAAGCCTCCGTCCTTTTTGGAGACTATATCTTCGCACGAGCATACTCCCTTTGCGCGAAGATTCACCATCGAGAAGCCAATCAAATCTTCTCCCAGACCGTAGAGGAGATCTGTCTGGGTGAATTAACACAAACGGCCGCAAAGTTTCAATTCGACCTGAGCGAAGAGCGCTACTTCGAAATGATCCGATTGAAGACAGCCGTGCTTTTCTCTACCGCCTGTCGATTAGGAAGCATCAATACAAACGCCCCAAAGGAAACCATCGAAAATCTTGCCCACTTTGGAGAATGCTTCGGTGTCGCATTTCAAATCATTGACGATGCCCTTGATTTGACCGGAGAAGAGGACGAAGTGGGCAAATCACTTGGAACAGACCTCCTAAAAGGAAAAACGACCCTTCCCCTCATTCACCTTTTCCGAAAAATTTCAAAGCCGAAAAAAGAAAGCCTTATCACTCTTCTCCAATCCAAAGAAGAGATTAAAATAAAACGGAATGAGATTGTTTCGCACCTAATGGAAAATGATATCCATTCCGAAATTCTTTCGAAAGCGGGAGAGTATATTTCGAAAGCAAAAAGCCATATTCACCTTCTTCCCGATTCACAAGGAAAGACCCACCTACTTTCCCTGGCCGACTTTGCTCTTGCACGACGTAAATAGAATAATCGACCTTCCCTCTTAGAAGAATCACATTTGTCTCTTGGTATCTTCCGTGCTATCATTTCCTTAGAGAGGTGGAGGGAACGCAATGAAAAAGGTAGTCCGAATCGAAAATGCGAAGCCAGGCGGGATTATCGCCCAGGATGTAGTTGATCTTCGGGGAAATGTACTCTTCAAATCGGGTCTTGAGCTGACGGATGACATGATTCACATGATGCAGCTTAGGAATGTCACGCATCTATTTTTAGAGGAAGAGACCGCCATCCGAACCCCAGCCGCCTTCCAAGAAGGGTCCAACGAGGAAGAAATTCAAACCGCTCTGAACGACGCCTTTGCCAAAGTCGGAGATGACCCTATTTTGCAGAAACTTCGAGAAGCCGCAGAACGGTTTCACCGATCTCACAACACCTAAAAGGAAGGTTCATGGCGGACAAGACCCAGGAAGAGATCCAAGAAAGGGTAAAGAAACTTTTAAGCAAGATTCAAGGGTTGCCCACCCTTCCCGCCATGCTCATCAAAATCAACCAACTGCTTCTGAACCCACGAACCTCTGCCAAAGAAGTCGCCCAATTAATTACGAGTGACCCGGCCATCGCATCGAAGGTTTTGCGCGTGGTCAACTCCTCCTTCTATGGATTTCCGAATCGAATCACTACCGTCACTCATGCAATCGTGATCCTCGGATTCAACACGATCAAATCCATCGTACTTAGCTCCTCGATCTTTGATGTTTTTAAGAAAGAAACGAAATCCGCTTTTGACCGAGAAGCCTTCTGGAAACATTCGGTTGCGTGCGGAGCCACCGCGAAAGTCGTTGCAAACCGGGTCGGAGAAAAGGCTGTCGAGGAACTTTTTCTTGCCGGACTCCTTCACGATATCGGAAAAATAGTCCTCGACCATTTCCTACACCCCGCTTTCCTTGAAATTCTCCATGATGCACAAGAGAGAAATGTGATGCTTTGTGAAGCGGAGCGAAAACGGTTTGGATTTACGCATGGAGAAATGGGGGCTTGGATGTTTTCCCAATGGAATTTATCCAAATCCCTTATCGATACAGTACGGTGTCACCATCATCCCTCCACGACAAGAAAACATAGAAAAATGGCTGCGATCGTCCATCTGTCGGACATTCTTGTCAGGGCCCTTGGTCATGGAGATGGGGTGGACCAATTTATCCCCCCGCTCGACGAAGAAGCGTGGGAGGAACTCGGTCTTGAAGTAGAAGATTTTGATGACCTTCTTGAAGAATCGGCGGCTGAGATAGAGAGAGCCTCCGTTTTCTTGGATTTCGCAAAGTGATCTATGGAAGATTCCCGGACGGACACGGAAGAATGGGCGGAGCGTCTCCGTGACCTCGGTCATGAGATGTTGCAACAAAGCAGTCCGGAGGAAATTATTTCGCTCGCACTCTCTGGCTTCCAAGAGGTGCTTGGAGCGCCTCGAGCGGGAATATTTTTCTTCGATGATGCGGGAGAACATCTAGAACCGGCACTTCCAAATACAGATGAAGATCTTATTCCAGATCCAGCTGTCGTCGAATTTGTTTTTGAGGAAGCCTTACCCCCTACCATCCCACATGAAAAAGGTCACCTGATGACCGTCTACCCCCTAATTCTTCATCATCGAAGGATCGGGATTCTGTCCACCGATGTGACCGGGGTTGCCGAATCGATCGGAAAACTTGATCCTCGGGATCTAAGCGCATTTCTAGAGCAAACCTCTAGCGCCCTTTTCCATACCAGAGTCGTAACTCAATCCCGAGACGAATCCCTCCTGTTAGGGAATATCCTGGAAAGCATCACAAATGGCCTTCTCGCTCTCGACTTGGATAACCGAATACAGAGACTCAACGGAAACAGCATGACCATGCTTGGAATATCGCCGTCCTGTATCGGAAAACCTTTCCCTGAAATCCTAGATGAAAACCTAACCGAAACCATGCTCGATCTCATCCGGGAGACCCGGGAAGCAGGCTTTGCCATGGAAAGAGTGATTTCCCATAAAGTCGGAGAAGGAGTAAGCCTTCCCCTTGCGATTTCGACCTCTCTCATGAGAGATCTAAACCAGAATCCCATCGGGATAATCTTAATTCTCCGTGATATGACCGCTTCGCGGGAATTAGATCGACTACGGAAAATTGATGAATTGAAATCAGAATTTGTGGCCAATGTTTCCCACGAACTGCGGACCCCTCTTACGTCCATTAAATCCTATACCGAAGCTCTTCAGGACCTTGCGGAAGAAGAGATGGTGAAAGAGTTCCTCGGAGTCATCCAGGAAGAATCTGACCACCTGCTCGACTTGATTAATGACCTCCTAGATGTTGGGCAAATTGAATCCGGAAAAATGAGCATGAATTTCGGCTTATATCAACCCACAGAAGTTCTCGATGAGATTCTTCCGATCCCCCCTCTTCAATCACCCCTTCACACGATTGTCCCCGAAATAATTGGGGAGATCCCGATCATGGTTCTGGATAAGCCAAAATGGAAAAAGATCCTGATCAACCTTCTTTCCAACGCCATTAAATATTCCCCAAAAGGAGGTGAGATTCGGGTTCGATTAGAACTGGAAAAGAATTTCCTCACACTAGAGGTTTCGGACCCGGGAATGGGAATTTCGAACGAGCACTTACAAAAGATTTTTCAATCCTTCTACCGGGTAGATTCCTCTTTGACGACCGAAATCCCTGGGACCGGACTCGGGCTGGTCATTGTGAAGGCGATCGTAGAACAACATGGAGGGCAAATATCCGTAGAGAGCGAACCCGGAAAGGGAACGACATTCAGCCTTCGATTTCCGGTCCTTCAAAATCCGGAAGAACTTCATTCCGGAGAAGAACCACAATAAACCCTTACGAGGAACGGGTCGAAATGCGAACTGAAATCTCTCCTCCGTTCGAACGGATCCGAAGCCGACCTTCTGCATTTTCGACCTCTCCAGCAGATCTTTTTACTTTGAGAGAAATGGATCTCGATTCTTGAGGAGGGATTTCACCCGACAGAGGGACCTCCAGCCAACGAGGAAACCCATACGTCCTCCAAGAGAGCATCTTCCCTCCGGTATTCTTTAGCAGAAGTGACTGACGGCCCGTCAAAGAGAGAACACACTCTTTCGGAATGACCTCCAACTGCGCACTCTCTGGTGAAATTCGAAAACAAACGGGGAGAATCTTCGTCCCCCCATTGGATTCGAATTTGACCTGAAATTCATATTTTCGGTTCATTTCCAGGTCCCGTGTAGAAATCGTGAACTCAACAGAAGAGGTCTCCCCTTTGAAATGAACCTTTGCGGGGCGGACCCATCGGAAAGCCTCTGCGATCTTCGCTTGGCCCCAAAGGATCCCTTTTCCAACACGAGAAACATAAACCCGGAACGTTCGATAGGCCCCAGGGGAGATCTCTCCGAGGTCAAGGTCCTGGACATCAAGATCCAGTTGGGGGACGGAAATCATCCCCGTCGCTTCCATAAATTTTTGCAAACCGACATCAGGATCCGCCTCATCTCTCCGAATTCGATCCGCAACCCGGGCGAGTGATTTTTCACGAATAGAACGCAACCAAGAAGAAAGGTCTCCTTCATAGAGATGATAGCGACCTTCTTCCGGAGAATTCTCTATCGCAGAGATGAGTTCTCCAAGTCGAAATACCTCTGTTCCGTTAGAAAGGACAAAGGGAACTCCGCCCCCCCCTCCCCCATCAAGATTCGATAAATAACGAAGAGCCTCTTCTGCGGAAAGAAACCGATTTGCCGCCTCTGGGGCGAGACATTTTTTCAAAAAGGAATCTACTTTTCGCGGGATATCGGGATATATCTCAGAAGGAAGCGGGAACGCTCCCACGGGAAGTTTCCCAACCAAGATCTCATAAAATACGAGTCCAAAGGAATACAGATCGTTCCTCGCATCTGCTGGAGCCCCTTTCTTTTGCTCCGGAGACATATAGTCCATCGTTCCTGCAAGAGAGCGCCCTTGAGAAGACGTTTTCTTCCCCGAAACAAGCAGGCTCGAAGCGAGAGTCTCCGATACGTGCCCGAGCCCGAAATCAGCTACTTTCACACAGTAGCGCCCTTCCCCTTCCGAACGGGAAATCAGGATATTTCCCGGTTTTATATCCCGATGAACGACCCCACGTTCATGAGCAAACTGAAGAGCGGAGAGAATCTGGGAACTGACCTCAATCGTCTCATGAAGAGAAAGAGACCCTCTTTTCTGAAGGAGTTGTCGGAGACTTCGTCCCTCGATAAATTCCATGATGAAATAAGGGGGGTCGGCGCTCGCATCCAGTTCCAAAGTTTGAACGATATGATCGTGACGAAGAACTCGCTGGATCGCCCCTTCCCGACGCAATTGCTCTACAAATTCAGGATCCGTAGGAATTTTCACCGCAACGGTTTCCTCCGCCGTATGGTGTCGAGCCTTCCAAACTTCTCCAAACCCGCCCTGTCCCACTTTTTCTAAGAGAAGATAGGAACTAATTCTTTGACCCGCTTCCGGCATAATGCAGAAGACCCCTTTCAATAGATGGAGATCGCTTGGGGATAATTAAATCCATCGATTTGATGTAAAATACGCCCGGCGCGATCGACTTCAATAACACGATTGGAGGATTGCTCTAAAATGAGCGTTCGACCGTTTTCCATCCGTAAAGCAGACATCGGACGCCCCAACCCGGTCATTTTCCACACTTCATTTCCAGCCCGGGATACTTCCACAACCTGACCCCGACGTTGGTCACAAATAAGCGTATTTCCATTCTCTAACCGCCTCGCTCTCCAGGGACGGATCCGAGTTAAGGGGGCCTTCCACTTCTGTTTCCCTTCTGGCGAGATTTCAAATACACCGGAATCGGATCCGACAAGTGTATCGCCATTGTCTAACCGTTGCACAGAGGTAGGGCGGAGAATTCGGGTACTTTTCCAGACTCGCTTTCCTTGAAGATTAAACTCACTCACCTGATTGCCGGTATATTCAGCAACCAACGTATTGCCATTAGACAACCGTTCAACGTCATAGGGATAGCTCACCCCACTCAATCGCCAAACCACTTCGCCTTTGGGGCTCACTTCTAAAATCTGATTAAAATTAGTAGCCGCAACAAGAACATTTCCATTCTTTAAATGAACCGCCCCCCAGGCGAATTGAACATTTTTCGTATAAGACCAATGAACCTTCCCGTTTCGATCCACCTCCTGAATCCCACTCCGATCACAAATCAAAATGCGCCCCCAAGTGGCTCGGGCTTCCGAGATGAATTGCACCGAAGAAATCCTTTCCACAGAAAGAGAATGCCCCCCCAGGAGAGGAGAAAAGAATCGAAGCGTATTCTTTGGCGATGAAGACAGGACTCCAACGAACAGATCCCCATTCTGAAGCCGAATCTTGGCAAATAATCCGGAAGGAGGAGACGGAAGGTTCTGTATAATCGGGAAGCGAAGTTCTTCTACCTTTTCCCGAGCAACTTGCTTTACCTCCTCCCCCACTTTTAACTCAATATGAGAATCCGAAATGATTCGAATTCGTCCCGACCAGACCAATGGTGGGGACGAATCCCCTGCGGAATAGATCAACTGATCCATTTTCTTGGCCTCGGCGGAAACAGGCGGAACCTTTCCAGAAAGAGGCCGAAAGAGAATGGACTCTACCGATTTTCGATCAATTTGTACCGGCCCGAAATGCGTTTTCACCGTAAAGTGAACCCCGTCATAGTTCACTAAATTCCCAGTGAGTATCGAACCATGAAGAAGAAAGATTCGACACCTGTTCAAGGAAGGGGTTGCTTCCGAAGACCTTTTTGGAAATAGAAACCGAACTACATTCTCACTCTGAATAACCCTCTCCCCGGTAGGATCTCGCCAAAGAAGATTCCCGTCCTCCGTCACGCCTTCATATTGACCGGAAAGGACCCCCTGCTCTCGATGAAAAAGTTGATCTGGGAATTCATCCTGAAAGGGTGAAAACGCAAAGATGAAAAAGATGAAGAATGGATTCATACCCTCGATTCCTTTCTGGGCTATTATACCTCTGGAAGGAAACAAGGGAACAGAGAAGAACAGATCATATTCCTCCGTCTGTTGACCAGAGAGGCTCCGACTGATTAAATGTCAGGCCCATGGCCAAATTAACATTTACCGATGATAAGGGTTCTCAAGAGTATGAACTAAAGGGGGACATATCCACCTTTGGTCGTAGCGCTGACAATTCCTGCTTACTTCGAGACCGTGAGCTATCTCGACAACACTTCCAGATAGAAAGAACTGAACATGGCTTTAAGGTTGTAGACCGAGAAAGCCGGAATGGAACTCGGGTAAATGATAACTTTGTGAATCAGCACATCCTTCGGCCGGGAGATCAGATTCAGATTGGGAAACTCGTCCTCACATTTCATGATACGAGTTCCGGATCGATCCCCATCGCGAAAAAAGAAAAAGGGAGTGACAATACCACTACGCCACCCAGAACCAAGGAAACAGAGTCCCGAATTCTCAATTCCCAATTTGGATCCGCCTCTGCAGAGAAACCCACCCGTCCAAGCCAATCGCGCAGCCGATCCGGAGGAACAACGGCCATCTATCGTGTACGCCCATCCCAACGAGGTACCGGTCGTGGAAAAGGAAGTGGTTCCAAAAATATTCTCACAGGAATTTTCGCGGTTATGGGGCTGTTTCTCGGTTTGATTGTCGTTATCCTCATCATCGGATCCGCTAAAAATGAGACCGATCCTGGAAACAAACCGCCCCCAACCTGGGAGGACACATCCGAACAACCGGATCCAAATGAAATAGCTCACATGTCGGATATCCGAGAAAGATTGAAGAAAGAGGAGTATTCAGCGGCCGTACAATTGGTGGAAGCCTTTCTCAAAAAATACCCCGAAAGCGATAATCTTAAGTTCGTTCGAAAATATCGAAAAGAAGCCGAAGAAAAATTGAATTCTAAAGTATGGAGAAAATTCCACAACCTAGAGTCGCGCGCTCAAGTACTTCGACAAGAAAATAAATTTGTAGAAGCCATCCGGATGATCTCCGCCGGTTTAGAAAATCCTGAATTAGCTCCTTACCAATCAAAATTAACGGTCCTGAAGAACGAACTCATCCTTTCTGGGAAAGTCTATTACAAAACCCAAATCGTCAAAGGAGAGGCTCTTATTGACGAAAGAAACTTTCCAGGCGCCCGAACTCATTTCGGGAGACTCCATCGAGAACTCTCCGGAGGAGATGAGTTTCGACTCCTTATACAAGCCATCGAACTCCATTTAAAAAGTCTGACAGGCCGGTGAACGAACATACCACGACAATCCGAGTCCGATTTGGGGAAACGGATAAAATGGGAGTGGTATACCATCCCAATTATCTGATCTACTTCGAGATCGGCCGGACAGAAATGCTCCGAAAAGCAGGCCTCATCTATTCTGAATTAGAGGAAAATGGGGGTGCTCTCGTCGTTGTAGAAGCCGGAGTGCAGTATCGAAAAAGTGTTCGATACGACGAAGAGATCCGAATTACGACGAGAGCGACACGAATCGGACATGCTTCGATGAATTTTGATTATCTTGTGAGGAATCAACAAGACGCGATCGTGGCAGAAGGGTTCACAAAATTGGGCTGTGTTGGTGAAAATCTCAAACCGAAGAAACTTCCTCCCGAAGTGAAAAAGTGCCTTTCCCCCCCTTAGAATCTGCCGATTTTGCGCAGGAATCCCTCTTTTGATCCCGTCTCTATACATGGACATAAATAGATAAAGGGTACCTTCCAATTGAGATGATTTTTCGATGACAAGTCCAGGTCGGCACACCTATAATGCGACCCGATTATTCAGGAATATAAGACTATGACTTCCGTACTTTTCACGCTTCTTGCCCTTCTCCCTCTACAAGATCAAGACGAGAAGAAATCATCTCGGCAAATCTTTATCGAAGCGCAACGACTGGAAACAATTTCAAAAAAATATGACCAGGCGGTGCAAAAATACAACACCGCAAAAAGCAAAGCCGAAAACGAAGAAAATCGAAGACGAGCGGCAGAATGCCTCCGAAATATTGCCCGGTGCTACGAGAGTATGGATTCGGAAAATATCAGCGGAGCCCAAGATGCCTACCAGCAACTTGTGGATGAATACAGTGAATTTGATGACCTTTCGGAAGCCGCCCAAAACAAACTTTCCTGGAAAGGAATTGATATCTGGCTCTCCCGATATGAAAAAAACCTGACCCAGTGGAGAACCAAGAACAATCGAGGGAGCGCAGAGGCGTTAGAAGAGTATCGAAGTGAAACCTGGGATAAGATTCAGGGCCTGGGAACCGATGGAATCCAAGGGCTCCTGCACGGACTGGGTCACACCGACGAGGTGGTCCGATCCTTTGCCGCAGAGAATTTGGCCCGCATTACCAATGAATCGGGGATTTCAGATATTATCTCGAATTTAGAATCGGATAATCCCATTGTTCGGGGAGGCGCCGCACTCGCACTCGAAAAGGTTTTCTCGATTTGGAAAAAAGCGACCGATCTGGATCATCAGGCGGACACAATTCTCAAGAATTTCAATACAGATAATTTGGGAGGAGGCAAGGATGCCGTTCTCGAAAAAGCCATCTCTCGAGCAACGGATCAAGCTTCGAACCTACGACAGAAAGCGGAAGATATCCGAGGAAATTTGCCCCGAAATCTAAACGGATCTCGAATACAAGATGCCCTTGCCCAAGTAATTGCTGATGAAAATGCGGACCCCACAGCACGCCTGGAAGCAACGAATGCCGCACTTTCGATCGGAACGATCTCAGGAGACCTCGTCAATGCGATCGCCACGGGAATGAAGAGTAAGGATCGCAATGTCCGGGTCGGATGTGCACGGGCCGCCGCAGCGGTTGATACGGAAAAAGGATCGGATAAACATCGCCTGGCCGACTCCATTATCGATCTGGTGAAATATGTTCCAGGACGGGACTGGTCCCCCCTGCCCCCTACCAGAGAGCAATCAAAAACCATTAATGACCTCATTACCCGACTGACCTCAGAAGATGAAGACGATGCCGGGTATGCGATGAAAGATCTCCTGGAAATTGGA
Organism: uncultured Planctomycetales bacterium; assembly: GCA_964424925.1. Classification (GTDB taxonomy): domain Bacteria; phylum Planctomycetota; class MHYJ01; order MHYJ01; family JACPRB01; genus CAYRLD01. Next base: position 585 of record CAYRLD010000043.1, on the reverse strand, counting down.
GATTCCATAGAAAGTCTTGTTCGTCAAGCGGCCTATCGAAGTTCCGGCGCAAAACAACGAAAACGGTTCGATACCCTCCTCCTTGAATTGGAGCAACGCCGCTGGGCAAATGATTCTTTTGTTCGTGAGGCGATGGCGAGATCCCTGGGGGATGTGGGACTGATCAAAGCGGTTCCGGCGCTCCTTCGGGCCCTAGAAGACCCCTCGGTTGTTGTACGAAAGGCCGCAAATGACGCCCTCCTTTCGATGACTGGACTGGATTTTAATTACGATTCCAACCCACATGTTCAAGATCCGGGACTGGAAATGGACCCCCCGAAAATTACTATGGATGAAGCCACAAAGCGGGCAAAACAGAAAGAAATCCGTGACGAAGGAATTCAACGTTGGAAAGATTGGTGGGAACAAACACGAGGAGTCTCCGTTCTTCTAGACCGGTTCTGGAGGTTCCAAGCTCAATGGAAAGCGTATGACCCAGCGGATCTTTTTGACAAAGCGCTTCTCCGGAAAAACATTTCAAGAACCTCTTCCAACCTTACACGAGACTTCAACTTGGAAAGAGCCGACAGGCTCTATGATCGTTTT